>PLES01000041.1 GCA_003137075.1 Solirubrobacterales bacterium | reverse complement strand
ATCATCAGCGAGAAGAAGATCCCCACGGAGAGCACCTGGGCGCTGTTCTGCAGCGTCTGGTTCATGGCGCCGCCCGCGCCGCGGTCGGCCGGCGGCAGGCTATTCATGACCGCGGCTCGGTTGGGCGAGGCGAAGAGGCCAAACGAGAGACCCATCGTCAGCAGCACCAGCGCAAAGACCGGGTAGGAGAAGTTGATCGGNNAGCCAGATGATCAGCATGAACATCAGCCCGCCGCGCGAGACCGAGGCCAGAAAGGTCGAGAGCGAGCCGGCAGAGAACGCTCGAATCCGCAATAGCGGCAGCCGGAACATCGGTTCTGCGGTTTTCAGCTCAACTATTGCGAAGGCGATCAGCGAGATCACGCCGCAGGCCAGCAGAATCAGCACCCGCGGGCTGGTCCAGCCCATCGCGTGGCTGCCGTACGGGCGGATCCCGTAGGTGATCGAGACCATGATTAGGATCAGCCCGAGCGCGAAGCTGACGTTGCCGGCCCAGTCGACCTTGGCGCCGCGCTGTGGCGGGCTCAGCTCACGCAGATTCTTGTAGGCCCAGACCGTTC
Source organism: Solirubrobacterales bacterium (assembly GCA_003137075.1). GTDB lineage: Bacteria > Actinomycetota > Thermoleophilia > Solirubrobacterales > Solirubrobacteraceae > Palsa-465. The sequence goes on along the minus strand of PLES01000041.1, from coordinate 12,400 downwards.
CGAAGAGTCCGACTGGGACCGAGATCAGGAAGACCATGCGCCAGTTGATCGGGGCCAGAACGCCGCCCAGTACGAGCCCTATGAACATCCCGCTGACCCCGACGATGTTGTTGATCCCGAGTGCCATGCCGCGTTGATTGGCCGGGAAGGCGTCGGTCAGGATCGCCGCTGAGTTGGCCAGCAGGAAGGCGCCACCGACGCCCTGGAAGAGCCGGAAGACCACCAGGTAGGTGGCGCCCGCGGCCCCGGTCATCCAGTCGACCGTCAGCACCAGCGAGGCGGCCGTGTAGATCACAAAGCCGAAGTTGTAGATNNGACGAGACCACCAGGTAGCCGAGCACCATCCACAGCAGGTAGAAGCTGTTGCCTGACTGCAGCGGGTTCAGCTTGACCCCGCGGAAGATGTCGGGCATCGCGATGATCGTGATCGAGCCGTCGAGCGTCGCCAGCAGCACCGCTAGCGTCGTGTTCGAGAGGGCGATCCACTTGTAGTTGGAGGGCAGTGGACCGTCGGGACGCGTGGTGTGGAAGAAACTTGCCACGGGGCAAGTATTACACAGGCAACCTTCACGATTTTCGATGGGTGCATGTTGTGGCACTTATCATTTGTCGCTTGACCACCCAGACCGCCGAACCTGACGCCGAGCTGGCGCCGCTGGCGACCGATCTGCGCGTCGTCATCGGTCGCTTGATCCGTCGTCTGCGCGCTGAGCACCGATTTCCGTTGACACAGGCGGCCGTGCTCGGCCGCCTTGATCGCGACGGTTCGTTGTGCATCGGTGAGCTTGCTGCCAGCGAATCCGTGCGCCCACAGTCAATGAGCCAGACGCTGGCCGAGCTAGAGGCCGAACAGCTGGTCTCTCGTAGCCCCGACCTGGCCGATGGGCGCCGAACCAGGATTGAGCTGACTCAGCACGGCCGCGACGCGCTGACTGCGGATCGCGCCAATCGCGAAGGCTGGCTAGCCAAAGCGATCTCCGAGTTCACGCCCGCCGAGCGCGAATCACTGGCGGAGGCCGTCGAACTCCTAAAAAGACTGTCTGAGCGTCCCTGACCTAGGCCATGCCGTAGATGGCACGGCGGGCCCAGTCGAGCGCCTCGCGGTACGCGGCAGAGTTGGTGAGCAGACTCGAGCGCAACGTTGGCGCCAGAAACTCCCCGCTCTCGTAGGAGATCACCGACTGCAAGATCTCGCCGGCTGGCCCGATCCGGTAGAGCAGCGCGTCGGAAACCTGCTCGGCGAGCGGCAGTTCCTGGATGACCTGCTTCATCGGCATGCGGAAGACCGCATCGCAGGTGGAGAGCATGCCGACCGTGAAAAGTTCGTCGCTGTCGAGCTGGGCGTCGTGGTCGAGCCCGACCAGTTCGCAGGCTCGCGCGCGTGTCAGGGTCATCAGCGCCAGCTCGCGCGGGATCGGCTTGGAGCCGCTCAGCGAGGCGACGATCAGGGCCCAGCGCGAGAGCCCGCGCGTACCCAGCATCGTCGCCGCTTGCGTGATCGAGCGGACCCGCCCGGAGAAACCGAAGTACGCGGAGTTCATGTACTTGAGCAGCCGCACGCCGAGTCCGACCTCCTGCTCGATCACCGCGATCAGCTCCTCAAGCGACGCATCGCTGCGCTGCATCTTGTACAGCTCGACGATCGTGTGCAGGTCGCCCATCGGAATCGGCGCGCCGCCAACCATGTTCGGGGTCGCGAAGAACGGGCCCGCGAACCACTGGAAGCCGAGCTTCCTGGCAGCTTCGCGTTCGTTGTGGTTGTTGACCCCGGACGCCAGTCCGTGGGCCTTTACACCCTGCATGCGGGTGAGCAGACCGGCGGCGTCATCGACGTTCCAGCGTGAGAGATCTATGTCCACGGCGGAGAAGGTGTCGAGCATGCGGAGGTTCACGTCGGGGCCGGGAAGACCGTCGAGCTCGAGTTCAAAGCCGCGGCCGGCCGCTTCCCTGATCGCCGGCATCACGCGGTCGGAGATCGCGTCTTCGTAGCGGACTCTCAGCAGCACGCGGTCGGGATGGATCTCGGGGATCTCGCCGCGCAGCAGCATCTCGCGGGAGAAGGCGAGGTGCGCCTTGTTGCCGAGCACCTGCTCGTCTTCGTCAATCACGCTGAGGATGTCTTCGACGATCGTGAGTGACTCGTCGGTGTCCGGGACCACGGGGAAACCGCCGCTGAGCACCGAGTAGGACACGCGATAACCGACCACGCGATCACGGCCGTCGAGCACCGGCTGTCGTGACACAAGTACTGGGGATTCGTCTGTCATGTCACGCGGAAGTTGGATCGCCATGGCTACGCATTTGGGTATCGACGGAAAGCACGGCGAAGATGAGTTAAATGTTGCCTTCGATAGAACGTCCGTCCGCGAGCGTCAGCAACTCGTCGGGCGTGAGCCAGCCGGGGCTGTGACCTGCGCTGACGGTTTCCCGAGCGAGGCCCTGGATGAGTTGATTCAGAGGCGTCGGCAGGCCGAGCTGCCGGCCGAGCAGAACGATCTCACCGTTCAGATAGTCGGTCTCAATGCTGCCGGCGCCGCGCACGACGCTCTGCCAGCCGGAGCCGCCCTGGTGCTTGCGTCCCTCGATCGGCGCGAGTCCGATCTTGGCCCAGCGGCCGGCGACGTCGGCGACGTCAGCCACCTCGAAGCTGATCTCTGCGGCTCGCAAAACGGCCCGACCCTCGTCGCGCAGGGCCTCGATCAGCTCGCCATTGGGCCCGTCGCGCTGCCCTGGGCCGCAGATCGCCTCCACGCCGTTGGCGAGGTTCTGAATCAGCTTCGCGTACTTGTGCACCATGATGTCGGAGCGCGCGTCGGACTCGAACCGGGATGCCGCCAGCGCTTTGCTGACCTGGTGCGAGAGCTCGTTCGCGCCTTCCGGGTAGAGACCCAGATCGATCCGTCCGGTGAGCTTGCTGCCGTAGCCGGCGACGACCCCCGGTTCGAGGTGCTCGGCCGGCACCAGCACCACCGCGCCGTGAACCTCCGGAAAGAGCCGCAGCGCGATCGCCTCACTGGCGACACCGTTCTGCATGCAGACGATCGGGGGCGCCAGGCGCGGCGCCGCGTCGCGGACGTCGATCAGCGCCCCCCAGGTGTCCTGCGCCTTCACGCAGAGCAGGATCACGTCGCCGGACCGCAGCCCCGCGGAGCCGGCGTCGCGCGCCACCGGGATCCTGAACGTCTCGCGCTCGTTGGGGCTCAGCATCGTCAGCCCATCGCGCGCGATCGCATCGTGGTGCGCGCCGCGAGCGATCAAAAGCACCTCATGACCGGACTGGTGCAGTCGCGCGCCAACCATGCCGCCGATGGCGCCGGCGCCGAAGATCACGTACCTCATAGCCTCACCCTAACGTCAGCTCGGACGCTGGGCTGCTGAGCCGGGCGCGCGTTCGAGCCCGAGTGGTAGTTCGCTACCCTAACCATATGGCTACCGAAGTATCCACGACCAAGCAGATCGGCCCCTCCAGCCACCCTGGGCGGACGATTGCGCGCCTTGCGCGTCACGTCGAATGCGCCGTCGCGACGGTCGATCTGACCCTCTCCCAGTACCGCGTGCTCGGCATCCTCGGTGAGGGACGTGAGGCCGCGTCGGCTCTGGCGGAGAAGCTCGCTGTCAGCCGGCCGAGCGTCACCGGAGTGGTGGACGGGCTGGTCGCGCGCGGCTTCGTGAGTCGTGGCCCCGCCGACGGTGACCGCCGCCGCGTGCAGATCGAGCTGACCTACAGCGGCCGCGAGATCCTGGGCGCCGCCGACGCCGCGGTCGACCAGCGGCTTGACCGGATCATTGCGCTTCTGGGTGAGTTGTCGCTGTGAGCGTCGCCGAGTTCGTTCCCACCGGCAACACCTCCAAGTACCGCCCCCCACGCGCTTGGATCGATCCCGATCACGACAAGACCTGGCTGCGTCGCGCGCTGCCGTTGGTGATGGCCCGCAAGGCGACGCTGTTCACGGCGCTCGGGCTCTCCTTCGTTTCGCTGATGATCCAGGTCCAGATTCCGAATCTGCTGAATAGCGCGGTCACCAACTCCGTGCAGCGTCACGTAGGCACCCTGCACTACGTGCCGCTGAGTCACTACGTGCGGATCGTCTTCATCCTCGCCGTGGCCGCCGGTATCACCTCCTACGTGGCGCGGCTCTTCCTGATGCGCACGGCCTACGCGATGGAGTTTGACCTTCGCAACATGATCTACACCCATCTCACGCGGATGTCGTTCAGCTTCTACGACCGCGTGCAGTCAGGCCAGTTGATCTCCCGCGCCAACTCCGACATCCGCTCGGTCCAGATGTACCTGACGATGGGGCCGAACATCATCGTCCAGTGCTCCATCGCCGTCGTCGCGTTCGTCTACATGCTGACGATCGACGTCCCGCTCGCGTTCGTGGCGATGAGCACGCTGCCGCTGGTCTTCCTGATGGGCCTGCGGATGCGCCGCCAGATGTTCCCGGTCTCGTGGCTGATCCAGGCACGGCTGGCCGAGGTCGCGACGATCGTTGACGAGAACATCAACGGCGTGCGCGTGGTTAAGTCGTCCGCAGCCGAACAGCGTGAGCTGAACACGCTCGAGCGGGCGGCCGACAAGCTCCAGTGGTCATACATCCGCGACGCTGACCTGCGCGCCCGCTTCACCCCGGTCGTTCAGAACCTGCCGCAGGTCGGAATGGCTCTGGTGCTGCTGCTCGGCGGCTACCTGGTGATCCACGGCCACCTGGGCGTCGGCGCGATCCTCGCGTTCAGCGCTTACATCGTGATGCTCCAGGCGCCGTTCCAGATGCTCGGCATGCTGGTCATGCTCGGCCAGCGCGCGGCCGCATCGGCCGGGCGGATCTACGAGGTGCTGGACGAGCAGCCAACCGTCGTCGACGCGCCGGACGCGCTCACGCTCACCAATTCCAAGGGCGATGTCGAGCTCCAGTCCGTTGACTTCGCCTACGGCGAGGATGCGCCGCTGATCCTGAACGAGCTCAACCTCCATCTGCGCCCGGGTGAGACGGTTGCGATGGTCGGGCGCACCGCCAGCGGCAAGACGACCGTTGCGCGCCTGCTCTCGCGCTTCTACGACGTCACCGCCGGCAGTGTCAAGGTCGACGGCCATGACGTCCGTGACGTCACCGTCGAGAGCCTGCGCAGCCAGATCGGCGTAGTCCTCGACGAACCGTTCCTGTTCTCGGTTTCGATCCGCGACAACATCGCCTACGGCCGGCCGGGGGCTGCGATCGAGCAGATCCAGGCGGCCGCGCGTGCAGCCGGCGCCGAGGAGTTCATCACGCAACTCCCGCACGGCTACGACACGATCATCGGCGAGCGCGGCTACACGCTCTCCGGTGGCCAGCGCCAGCGCATCGCGATCGCCCGCACGCTGCTGGTGAACCCACCGATCCTGGTGCTGGACGACGCCACCAGCGCCGTCGACGTGCAGGTCGAGCAGGGCATTCACGAGGCACTCAAGACGCTGATGCAGGGACGCACCACGCTGATCGTCGCCCACCGGCTCTCAACGATCGGTCTGGCTGACCGCGTCGTGCTGCTCGAGCACGGCCAGATCGTCGCCGACGGCACCCACGCTGAGCTGCTCGAGTCCTCGGCGCTCTACGTCGAGGTCCTGGCCCAGGCGGAGGCCAGCGAATGAGCTTCGGAGGATTCGGCGGCGGCGCGCCGATGTTCGGTGGCGGTGGCGGTGGCGGCGGAGGCGGTGCCCGCGCGGCTTCTTCGCCGGGCGGCGGCCTGCCCTTTGCCGGGATCCCACCGGAGCTGGAGAAGGGCGTCGACAAGCTCTTGACGCAGGAGCCGGACTACCCCGAGCCCACCGCCGAGTTCACCTACCTCAACGCCGATCAGCTCAGCAAGAACCTGAACCTGCGGCAGTTGATCTTCCGTCACTGGCGCATGGGCGTATGGGCGGTCCTGCTGGTCTGCATCGTGAGCGTCACCAACCAGCTGGGCCCGGCACTGGTCGAGCACGCGATCAACCACGGCATGGTCGCCGGCCATCGCCACTTCGGTGTCGTTGCCGCCTGTGGCGCGCTCTTTCTGGCCGCGATCGTCGTAACCGCGGTGGCGCAGCGCTCGCAGGCGCGGGTCACCGGTCGCCTGGCTGCGCGCGTCATGAACGATCTGCGCGTACGCGTCTTCACCCACCTCCAGCGGCTCGGTCTCGACTACTACACCGATGAGAAGGCCGGCGTGATCATGACGCGCATGACCAGCGACATCGAGAACCTCCAGCAGCTGCTCCAGGACGGACTCGCGCAGCTTGTCGGGCAGGCGCTCACGATGGTTGTGATCACCGCGATCCTCTTCACCTACAACGTCAAGCTGGCGCTGATCACCATCGCGCTGGTGATTCCGCTGCTGACGCTCGGCACGCTCTGGTTCACAAGCGCGTCGGCACGCGGCTACCAGCGCGTGCGCGACGGCATCGCCGGTGTGCTCGGCGACCTTTCTGAGAGCCTCCAGGGCGTACGCACCGTCGCGGCCTTCAACCGTCAGCGCTGGAACGTCGTGGCGCACCGCAACGTTGTCGGCATCTACCGTGACGCCAACAACTACACGGCGCAGATCAACGCCATCTACGGGCCGGGCACCCAGATGCTCGGCTACCTGGGGCAGGCTTCGCTGCTCGCGATCGGCGGCAACATGGTGATCCATCACCAGCTCTCGATCGGCGCGCTGGTCGCGTTCTTCCTCTACCTCAACCGTTTCTTCGCCCCGATTCAGCTGTTGGTGCAGCAGTACAACACCTTCCAGCAGGGCCAGTCCTCGGTGACGAAGCTGCGAATCCTGTTCCAGACCGATCCCAGCACCCCGCAGCGCCCCGACGCTGAGGTCCTGCCGCCGGTCGAAGGGGAGATCGTCTTTGATCACGTCGACTTCGGCTACGACCCCGAGACGCCAGTCTTGCGCGATGTCAACCTGCGCATCGCGCCCGGTGAGACGGTCGCGTTCGTCGGCCAGACCGGTGCCGGCAAGTCCACGGTGGCGAAGCTGATCACGCGCTTCTATGACCCGACCGCCGGCCGCGTGCTGCTCGACGGCCACGATCTGCGCGATGTCACGCTCGACTCGTTGCGCCGCCAGCTCGGTGTGGTGCCGCAGGAGCCCTTCCTGTTCGCCGGCAGCCTGCGCGACAACCTCGCCTTCGCGCGCCCCGACGTCGACGACGACGAGGTTTGGCGGGCGGTCGATGCCGTCGGTCTGCGTGAGGTCGTCGAGCGCATGCCCGACGGCCTCCACACGGTCGTGCACGAGCGCGGCCAGTCGCTCTCCTCCGGTGAGCGACAGTTGATCGCGCTGGCCCGCGCCTTCCACGCGCAGCCGCGGGTGCTGGTGCTCGACGAGGCGACCTCAAACCTCGATCTGCTCTCTGAGACCAAGATCGAGGCGGCGCTCGACGTGCTGCTCGAAGCCCGCACCGCCGTGCTCATCGCTCACCGCCTGACCACGGCGATGAAGGCCGACCGGATCATCGTCGTCGACGACGGGCGCATCCTCGAGAGCGGCTCTCATGCCGAGCTCGTGGCGGCCGGTGGACGCTATGCAGAGATGTACGCGACCTGGACCTCGCACGCGGCTCTGGCCGCGTAAGACACTCAGCTCGTTATTCGCGGCGGCGGGCATGCCGCCGCTTCAGCAGCGGGCTAGCTCAGCGTCCGCAGCAGCCGTCCGCCGGCCTGCAGCATCGCGCTGATCTCGTGGTCGGCGACCGGCGGCGAGAAGACATAGCCCTGCGCTGAGTGGCAGCCGAGTCGCCTCAGTTCGATCAGCTGCTCCGGGGTCTCGGCGCCCTCGCCGAGCACGCGCAGGGAAAGCGCCTGGCCGACGGCTATCAGCGCTTGGGCCACCTGTCCGTCGATGCTGTCACTGCCGAGCCTGGAGACGAACGTGCGGTCGACCTTGAGCGTGCGTAGCGGCAGGTTCGCGAGATGCGTGAGCGAGGACTCGCCGGTGCCGAAGTCATCGAGCACCAACGCCACGCCCAGGTCGGAGAGCGCACGCAACGCCTTGCGGACCGGCTCTGCTTCGTCCAGCAGCACGCGCTCGCTGAACTCGAGGCAGACGCTGCTCGGCGGCACGCCGGAAGCGGCGATCTGCTCGCTCAGCATGCCGGCGAAGCGGGGGTTAAGGAGCTGATGCGTAGCGACGTTGATCCCCATCAAGAGCGGCGCCACATCGGGACAGAGCTTGTGCCAGGTGGCGGCCGATCGCAGTGCCTCCTCGATCACCCAGCGTCCGATCCGGTCGATCAGGCCGCTCTCTTCGGCGACCGGGATGAACTCGTCAGGCGGGATCGCGCCGCGCTGCGGATGGTCCCAGCGCAGCAGCGCCTCGACTCCGCGAATCGACTCGTCGTGGAGTTCGACGACCGGCTGGTAGACGAGCCGCAGCTCACCGTGGTCGATCGCCCGCGTGAGGTCGCTCTCGATTCGCATGCGGGCCATGGCACGCACGCGCATGTCCTCATCAAAGAGTTCGTAACGGGCGCGACCGCGCTCTTTGGCCCGGTACATCGCCGCGTCGGCGTTCTCCAGCAGCTCGCCTGGCGACATGTACCCGTCGGCCAGGGCGATGCCGAGGCTGGCCGTCACGAAGTGGGTGCTAGAGCCGAGCACGAACGGGCGTGAGAAGCCCGCTGCGATCCGCTCCGCGGTCGCGATCGCGTCGCGTTCGCTGGCGATCTCATCGAGCAGCACGACAAACTCGTCACCGCTGCGACGCGCGACCGTGTCGGTCGGTCGCACCGCCTCGTGGATCCGCTGCGCGACGGCGATCAGCAGTTCGTCGCCGGCCTGATGGCCGAGCGTGTCGTTGATGTGCTTGAAGTGGTCGACATCGATGAACAGGATCGAGGCCAGTGCGTTGCGGCGGCGGCGCAGGCGCTCGAAGGCCTGCTCCAGGCGGTCGGCGAAAAGCGTGCGGTTGGGCAGGCCCGTGAGCGCGTCGTGCAGCGAGCGGTGTTCGATCGCTTCTTCAGCGTCCTGGCGCTCGATCGCGTCCGCGAGGATGTTGGCCAGCGACTGGATGAAGCTCACATCCGGGGCTGCGTAGTGGCGTGGTCTGGTGGAGTTCACGACGAAGCAGCCCCAGGGACGCTCCGGCCCTTCGATCCTCGAGATGATGCCGCTGCGCGCCTTCATCAGCGCCTGCCCGGAGGCGATCGTCAGCTTCTTCTCCGTCTCCCAGTCCTCAACCACGCAAGGTCGGCCGGTACTCAGGGCGGTGGCCAGCTGTGTGTTGGGATCGATGCCGACGTGGTGCAGCAGCGGTGGTGTGGTCAGAACGCTTCGGTAAGCGCGGGTGTCGAGTGTGTCCTCGTCGTCGCGCACCTGGATCACCAGTCCCACCTCGATCTCAAGCACGCGCACGGCGGCCTCGCAGGCCTCGGCCAACAGCTCCTGGATCGGCCGGCGCTCGAGTGCGTGCTCGCCGAGCTGCGCGACTGCTGCCTGCGCCGCCGACTGACGCGCGAACTCCGCCTCGATCTGTTTCTGGTCGCTGATATCCAGCAGCACGCCGTGCCACAACAGTTCCCCGTCAGCGCCCGGGACGAGCACCGAGCTGTCGCGGATCCAGACGACGTGGCCGTCCTTGTGCAGCATCCGGTAATCAACGAAGAACGAGCTCGCTTGCCGAGCCTGGAACGGCGGCTGCTTGTGCATCGCCGCCTCGACCTCACGCGCCTCGCCGGCGATCGTCTTGGCGCGATCATCCGGGTGCAGCTGACGCGCCCAGAGCGTGGGGTCACGGATCCACTCCTGCGCTGTGAATCCGAGGATCGTCTCGATCCATTCGTTCACGTACCGCCAAGTGCCGTTCTCGCCCGTTCCGGCGATAAATGCGATCGCCGGAACGTTCTCAACTATCGCTCGGTAGTCGAGCCTCGAGTGCGTGTCGTCCCGTTCCATCTAAGCCAGTTATTCGGCACTCAGCCGGGCAAACTGTTGCGACGGTTCTGAGTTTGCATCGCTCGAAGTAAGCTCGCGCAACGACCGTACCTGGGTGCCGTCCGGCTCGAAATTGTGCGGGTCGAGCCAGCTCTCGAAGGCGCTCCTGAGAGCGGGCCAGCGCTTGTCGGTGATCGCGAACCAGGCGGTATCACGGTTGTGGCCTTTGACCACCCTGTGCTGCAGAAACAGGCCTTCGTAGAGGAAGCCATAACGCCGTGCCGCGTTCCGCGAGGGTTCGTTGAGCGCGTTGCACTTCCACTCCAGGCGGCGATAGCCGAGTTCATCAAACGCGTGCGCGGCCAGCAGGAAGATCGCCTCGGTTGCGGCCGCTGTGCGTTGCAGCGCGGGGCTGAACCAGATGTTCCCGAGCTCGATCGAGCCGTGGTCAGGCTCGATCGACATATAGGTGATCTGGCCGAGCTGGCGACCGTCCTGCACATCGGTGATCACCAGGAACTGCGGGTCTTCGCTACTTGCCTTGGACTCCAGGAAGGCGCGGTACGCCGCCACGTCCGGGAACGGCCCTTCGTACAAATAGGTCCAGATCGTCGGGTCCCCCGTGGGCGCGTGTGAGAGCGCATAGAGCGGCTCGGCGTCGGCCGCCGGATCAAGCGGTCTGACGACCACATGGCGCCCGCGATACTGCCGGCGCGCAGGACGCCTTGCGGGCTGCCAACCGACTGGCTCACCAAGCGGCTGTTGGCCGGTGCTGCTCACCTTAATCAGCTTAGGGCCTCTCCCTTAGTGGTCCGTTAGCGACGCGGGTGGTGCGCGGCGATCCGCGCGGCCGCCGCTGCTGCCTGGATCTCGCGAGTCAGCACTTCGACGTCGTAGACGCCCTCGTGCCGGCGGCCGTTGACGAAGAAGCTCGGCGTGCCGGTCACGTCCGAGGCGTCGGCGCTGCTGACATCCGCGGCCACGCGAGCGGCGTAGCGGCGGTGGTGCATGTCACTCTCAAAGCGGTCCAGGTCGAGTCCGAGCTCCTCGGCCAGCGAGTTGATCTCACCGGCTGAAAGCTCGCAGCTATCAGCCAGCAGACGGTCGTGCATCTCCCAGTAATGCCCTTGGGCGGCAGCCGCCTCGGATGCCTCGGCCGCGAGCTGCGCGCTCGGGTGGACGTCGCTCAGCGGCAGGTGTCGCCAGACGTACCGCAGTTCGTCTCCCAACCGTTCGATCAGCTCGTTGATCACCGGCACGGCCTCGGCGCAGTAAGGGCACTCAAAGTCGCCGTACTCGAGCAGCGTCACCGGAGCGTCCAGTGCGCCGCGGATGTGGTCCCGTTCGGGGTCGACGTCGGCGGCCAGATCCAGCAGCTGGCTGGCGGTCGAGGTCAGCTGGCGTGCGCGTACATCGACCGGCAGCATGCGCGCTGAGGAGAACGCCAGCGCTGAGAGCGTCGGGCCGATGATCGCGGTCGCGAGGATGCCGAGCTTGGCATCCTCGAGCGTCTGTCCGTGGAACGCCAGCGACGCGATCAAGAGTGCCGCCGTGAAGGTGACGCCGGCCGCGAAGGCTGTGCCGGCCAGGCCCGGCCAGGTGATCAGCAGGCGCTGCCCACCGAAGGCCGGCCGGCTGCCGATCCACGCTGAGAGCATGATCCCGACCGGCTTGCCGATCGCGAAGGCGGCGATGATGCCGAGCGTGACCGGTGAGCTGATCGCGTTGCTGAGCACGCCCGCATGCAGCCTCACGCCGGCGTTGGCGAGCGCGAACAGCGGCACTATCACGCGGTTTGTCCAAGGCAGCAGGCGGTACTGGAGCCGTTCGTTCAGGGAGATCGTTGAGGTCAGGCTTGCCCTTGCCGAGTAAGCGAGCCGGGCGGTGGGCTGCTCACGGAAGCTGCGCGTCAGCCGTACGCTGCGGTCGAGCTCCTCGCGGGAAGGTGCGTAGGCGCTGATACCGAGGCCGATCAGCAGTCCGGCTATCACCGGATCGATGCCTGACTTGAAGAGCGCGATCCAGAGCGCCACTGCGGCCACCGCGGCGGCCGGCGTCTGCCACGGTGGCGGGACGTAGCGCAGCCCGATCAGGATCGCGAAAAAGGCAGCGGCCAGGATCACGGCGACCGCGTTGACCGTCGCGGTGTAGACGAACGCGATGATCAACAGCGCCAGCACGTCGTCGGCGATTGAAAGCGTCAGTAGGAAGACGCGCAACCGGGTCGCGAGCCCGCGCGTCACGGTCGCGAGGTTCCGGCCCCGCGTCGTGGGGTTCGACGATGCCGCGGCCCTGGAGGTGAGCGCCAGCCCGCCGAGAGCCAGCGCGACAGCAGCGAGCGCGGCGTTGAGCAGACGGCCCCCTGGGGCCACGATGGGACTTCCCGACACCCATCCCNNCGTCAGCCTGCGGCGCTCGCGCAACTCGCCGACGTCCAGCTCGCGCTTCGCTTCAAGCCCCGCGACCAGGAAGAAGAGCGTCATCAGTCCCTGGTTGATCCAGCCGCGCAGATCGTCGCT
>PLES01000023.1 GCA_003137075.1 Solirubrobacterales bacterium | reverse complement strand
GGGTGGGTGGGTCCAAATCCACCCCCTCAGTAAGCCTCGCGGATGTCCTTGAGCACTCTGAGGGCCTCGTCTGTCTGAGCGGCTGCCACTCCCATGGCGTCCACGACGAGCCGACGCTACGTTTGCTGCGCAAGGCGTTTGGCAGGGAGCGGATGCGGATTGAGCTCCAACGTCCCTATCTGGAAGGTGACCGTGCTCGCAACCGGCGCTTGGAGCGGTTGGCCCGGCAGCTCGAACTCGCTTGCGTGGCGACCGGCAACGTGCACGCGCACACGCGTGGGAGAGCGCCGCTGCAAGACGCCTTCGTAGCGCTGCGCCTGCACTCGACACTCGACGCGTCAGAGCCACAGCGGCGGGGGAACTTCAGTCATGTCCTGGCTTCGCCGCAGGCTATGGCGCTGCGCTTTCCGGAGTACCCGGAGGCCGTCGCCGAGACCACAAGACTGGCCGAGCGGCTGCAGTTCGACCTCTGTGCAGACCTCGGGTATCGCTACCCCGGCGCCGAGGATGAAACCAAGCTGCGACAGCTCAGCGAGCTCTGCGCAGAGCGTATGCACGAGCGCTACGCGAACCAGAGCCAGCTGGCCTTTGATACCGCCGCTTCACGCCTGAACCAGGAGCTGCGGATCATCGACAAGCTGCACCTGGCCGGCTTCTTCGTGCTGCACCATGAGCTGCTGGAGCTGGCGCGAGAGGTCGCGGTGGAGGTTCGCGGCCGCGGCGCCGACGGGTCCGAGTCGCCCCGGGCGGTGCTGCCTCCGGGACGCGGGCGCGGCTCGAGCGTCTCCTCGATCGTCTGTTACCTGACCGGCCTCTCGCACGTAGATCCGGTCGCCAACGAGCTCCATATCGGCCGCTTCCTGAGCGAGGATCTGAACGCGCTGCCGGACATCGACCTGGACTTCCCGCGGGACATCCGGGCGGTGCTGATCCCCAGGGTCAGCGAGCGCTTCGGGCACGATCGCGCGGCGTTGGTGGCGGCCTTCCCGACCTTTCGTGCCCGCGGCGCAATCCGTGAGCTCGGCAAGGTCCTGGGCCTGCCCCCGAGTGAGATCGAGCGGGTGGCGCGCAGCAGCGAGGGCTGGGACGCGCGCGGGGTGGCCCAGGACATCGAGACCGTGTTCGGCGCTGAGCAGTCAAAGCGCGGCGGGCGCTGGACCTGGCTGGCGCGGCTGGCGGCGGAGGCGCATGGGCTGCCCCGCCACCTCTCCCAGCACTCGGGCGGGATGATCGTCGCGACCCGGCCGCTGATCGACTGCTGCCCGGTGTTGCCGGCGGCGATGGAGGGCCGCTGGCTCGCTCAATGGGACAAGGACTCCTGCTCCGACGCCGGCTTTCTGAAGATCGACCTGCTCGGCCTGGGCATGCTCTCGGCGGTCGAGCGCTGTGTCGAGTTGATCGCGCGTACCCGCGGCGAGCGAGTCGACCTCAGCCGCATCCCGCACGACGATGGCCCCACCTACGAGGCGATTCGCAAGGCGGAGACGATCGGTGTCTTTCAGATTGAGAGCCGTGCCCAGATCCAGTCGCTGCTGCGCACCCGCCCGGAGAACCTCAAGGACATCGCGATCCAGGTGGCGATCGTGCGACCGGGCCCGATCCAGGGGGGCGCGGTCAACCCGTACATCGAGCGCCGCCAGCGGCTGCGGGTCGACCCCGACTTTCAAATCCCATATGAGCACCCCTCGCTTGAACCGGCACTGCGTGAGACGCTCGGGGCGATCATCTTCCAGGATCAGGTGCTGGAGGTGGCGGCGGCGTTTGCCGGCTTTCGCCCTGGCGAGGCCGAGGATCTGCGGCGGGCGATGAGCCGCAAGCGCTCAGAGGCAGCGATCGAGTCCCACCACAGCCGCTTCGTGGAGGGCGCGCAACGCCTGCACGGGGTTGATCAGGAGACCGCTGAGCGCGTGTTCGCGAAGGTCAAGGGCTTCTCCGGGTTCGGCTTTCCCAAATCCCACGCGGCCGCCTTCGGCCTGCTGGCCTACCAATCGACCTGGCTGCGCGTGCACTACGGACCGGAGTTTCTCTGCGCCTTGATGAACGAGCAGCCGATGGGCTTCTACCCGCCCGACGCGCTCGTCCATGAAGCTCAGCGCCGCGGCATGGAGGTGGTGGCGCCGGACATCAACGCCTCGGACGCCGAGTGCGATCTGGACGCGCAGGGGCGGGTGCGGGTCGGTCTCGGCTACATCCGCGGGCTGCGGCGTGAGTGGGTGGAGGCACTCGTCGGCGAGCGTCAGCGCGGCGGTGGCTTCGCGAACCTCTCCGATCTCTCTTCGCGCGCCGGTGCCGGTGCACCGGCGCTGGAGCTGTTGGCCTGGGCCGGCGCCTGTGACTCACTGGTCGATCCCGCCGCTGTCAGTTCACCCAGGCGGCTGGCGCTGTGGCGTCTGGGCATGGCACCCGCCGGCCGCAACGTTCCCGGCGGGGTGCAGTTGACGCTGCCGCTCGCTCTGCCCAGTGCCCCATCGCTGAGGCCGCTCAGTGGCTGGGATGAGGTCCTGGCGGACTACGGCACGACCGGCCTGACCGCCAAGGCGCATCCGATGGAACTGATCCGCCCGCAACTGCCGAGCGGCAGTGTCGACAGCCGTGTCCTGGCCGATACGCAGCACGGGCTCAGAGTGAGCGTCGGTGGCATGGTGGTGGCGCGTCAGCGTCCGGGAACTGCCGGTGGTGTCGTGTTCGTGCTGCTCGAAGATGAGTTCGGGGTGATCAACCTGATCGTGCCCCCGAAGGTCTACGAGCGTCACCGGCTTGTGGTGCGCAGTGAGCCGCTGCTGTTGGCCGAAGGCAAGCTTGAGCGCTATGCCCAGGGTGGGGGCGCGACCAACGTCCTGGTCGACAAGATCGCGGCGATCTCAGCACCGGGAGCGATCTTTGCTGCCATCCAGGACTTCTCGCCGCGTGACGACGAGATCCTCGCCGAGACCGCCGGCCAGACCACTGAGCTCCCAGACGCCGGTGATTTCCGCGCGGTGGCGCCGCCAGTCATGAGCTTCGCCTCCGGTCGCCGCCGGTGAGCCAACTCTCCGGTTGCCGTTGCGACGACGTTACGCCCGCCCGCACGATAATGTGCCCACCACATGCTTGGCGTAGCAATCACAGCAGTAATCATCATCGTCATCTCCGGCTCGATCTTCTGGAAGGCCATTTACGGCGGTGGCTTCGGAGCGCTCTCGAATGCGCTGAGCACGACCAGCCGCAGCGGTACCCGTGCACTCAACTCGAGTCTCGTGCTTGTCTACGTGGCGTTCGGTATCGCGATTCCGCTTGTCTTCATCATCGGTAATCACGCCAAGTCCAACGCGCAGGTTGGCGGGATCAGGCTGACCGCCTCCGAGCAGGTCGGTCGCGAGCTCTTCTCCGACCACTGCGCGGTCTGCCACACGCTCTCCGCTGACAACGCCGTCGGTAAGACCGGGCCCAACCTCGACACGCTGAGGCCGCCCGCGACGACGGTGCTGAACACGATCGCCAATGGGTGCCTGCAGAAGCCTGTTTCGTCCAGTGCCGCAACCAACTGCCTTGGCTACGGCACGATGCCCGCCGACATCCTTCAGGGCCAAGAAGCAACTGACGTCGCCAAGTTCGTGGCGGCGGTCGCAGGCCACACCTAAACCTTCTCGCTCCGCGATAAGTCGGAATTTGCAGGGTTGATATGAGCCGCCTCGCACACTTCCGTCGGGAACCGCTGTTAGGCTCAAGTGAACATAACCGCTGAATTTCTCGAGCGTCCGAATTGGAACAAGGAGGGCGTGAGGGGAAGCGGGGGACCCAAGGTATTTGGGGCGAATCGTGGCTAAGAGTCACGTAGTGCCGCTCTTTCGGCACGAGTCCGTCAGCTAACCCCGCAAGCTCGTGAAAGAGAAAGAGACGATTCCCATATGCCCACATCTGGGACGACGTTCACCGACTGGGAGCAGGTAGAGGCAGACCGTCGTCGCCCCTTGCTGGTCGACGAGGATTTCAGCTGGTCAGAGCCGCCCGTGCGCCGCAGGCGTCCAGCTGAATCGTCCGCCAAGCCGGAGCGCAAGCGTCGGATTGAGCCGGAGTACGAGGCCCGGTATGAGCCTGAACCGGCTCCTGTCGCCGAGCCGATATACGCCCCTGAGTCGACGCGAGAGCTGGCTTACGGCCGAGCGTCGAGCTACGAACATGATCCGACTTACGGTCGTGAGCGGATTTACGAGCGTGAACCGGCCCGCGACCGAGAGCCAGTCCACGAGCCGCGGCCGCGCTATGCAGGCGATCAGGCCCATGGGCTCGATGGCATCGATGTGGAGCGTGAGCTCGATGTCGCCTGGGGAGGCCGTCTAAGCGCTTCGGCCGTGGATACCTATGAGGTAGTCCCGTCGTTGCAAATGGATCACACCGCACTTACGCCGCCCGGTCGACGCACCGTGGTGATCACTGGCCGGGGTGCCGACCGTTTCCCCGTGGGATCGCGCCGCCATAGCGAAGCCGGACTCGCATTTCATGAGCGTTCCGGTTTCAACCCGGACCGCATGGCGATGTGGGCGGTGCTGATGGGCATCGCTCTGTTGCTGGGTTGCATCGCTCACTAACCCTTCCGTAGCTCGGGGCACACCGCGCTACGGCTCGCGTCTTGAGGGCGCCTAGGTAGAACCTGGAGTCAGTTCAGCCTAGGTCGCTGCTGCGCTAACGCCAGCCGGTTCTCCCGAGAGCGCAGACCCGCCAACCCAAACCCGCCAACCCGTGTCGGGGTGCCGANNAGCGTCGTATAACGGCCAAAACCCGCCAATCGCCTCGCGCGCGCCGGTCGGTTGACGAGTTTTTGTCGTTCCGCGCGGTCACGCCCCGGACCCACGCCCCGACTCGGACCCCCGACCCCCGCGGCGCTCGCGCCCCGGACCCACGCCCCCGACTCGTGCCCCGGACCCACGCCGCACCCGCGGCTCCGCCCCTGACCCACGCCGGCACGACCTATGAGGACCAAACAGTCCCCAGAAACTGTTACCAGACTGTTTCCTGGGTTGACGACATCCTCGCGGGCAATTAGACTTACAAACAGTAAGCAGATCACAAAAAGTAAAGGCGCGCTCGCCGCTCCTTTTTCAGCTCGATCAGAACATTTGGTGGCCGACATGAAAACGGCAATGAGCAGGTTTCAAATCCACGACGAATTTACGGCTCCCGAACGCAGCGCACCTGTGCTGCGTGGCGCCCTATCGGGCGGCGGTCAGCTGCCCAACTTCCTTGGCGTGCTGGCTGGTTCGCCGGCGACGCTGCGGGCATATGCCCGCTTCCGTTCAGAACTCCGCCACGGTCGGCTCGATTCGGCGACGCTCGCGCGAATCGGACTCGCGGTGGCCGAGCACTATGGTTCGGAGCAGGGAATCATGACCCACTCGCGTGCCGCACGTGGCGCTGGAGTAGGTCTTGACGAGGTTGCGCAGGCGCGCAAGTTCGATTCAAGCGACCCTCGTCAGGCGGCGCTTCTGCACTACCTGCGGGCGTTGCTCGCGGACGGTCGTCCGCCGATGTATCTCCACGAGGAGGCACGCGAGGCGGGCTGGGACGACGAGGAGATCTTGGAGGCGATCGCCGCCGTGGCGCTGGAAGGTTTCACCGCCATGGTCAACGTCGCCGGTGAGGTGCCGATGGACGGCTCCACCGAGGCATCCCGCGTCCTCCAGGCCGCGTAAAGTTACTCTCGCATGGGCGTTGCCGGCGATACTGCTGAATCGGGACATGCTGGGTCAAAGTCCAGCTGTTGCCCGCTTTATCACGAGGCGGTAGAGCTCGTAGGCCGGCGCTGGACGGGGGCGATCCTGAGAGTTCTCATGGATGGCCCGATGCGGTTCTCAGAAGTGGCGCAGGCGGTCCCCGAGCTATCGGACCGCCTGCTGTCAGAGCGCATGAAGGAGCTCGAGGCGCGCGGGATCGTACAGCGCACGGTTCACCCCGGACCGCCCGTGCGGGTCGAATACTCGCTCTCCAAGATGGGCTGCGAACTCGGCCCAGCGCTGAGCGAATTGCAGGAGTGGGCGCGTCGCTGGCTCCCCGGGCGCACCGCTGCCTGAGTTAGTGCGGGCCGCCCTATCAACGGTCCAGAGCACTACCGGGTAAGGTTCCGCACTCGATGCCGCCAGTAGCGAAACAGCCGACTGCCAAAGACATCCTGGCTCGGGTGGAGGACGAGGGGATCCGCTTCATCCGCCTCTGGTTCACCGACATCCTCGGGCAGCTCAAGGCGTTCTCAATCAACAGCACTGAGCTGGCTGACGCGTTTGACGGCGGCATGGGCTTCGACGGTTCGTCGATCACCGGCTTCAACGCGATTGAAGAGTCGGACATGATCGCGGTACCCGATCCGACGACCTTCGCGGTGCTTCCCTGGCGACCGGAAGAGCACGGCGTCGCGCGCATGTTCTGCGACATCAAGACCCCCGAAGGGACTCCCTACGAGGGTGATCCGCGCCACGTGCTGCGGCGCGCCGTCGAGCGCGCCAAGAGCATGGGCTTTGACAAGTTCTTCGTCGGACCTGAGCTCGAGTACTTCTACTTCAGGGACTCGAAGTCCACCGAGGTGCTCGATGAGGGTGGCTATTTCGATCTGACCACGCTCGACGCCGGTTCTGACCTGCGGCGTGACACCGTGCTCGGGCTTGAGGCGTTTGGCATTCAGACCGAGTACTCGCATCACGAGGTTGGTCCCAGCCAGCACGAGATCGACATGCGCTACGCCGACGCGCTGACGATGGCGGACCACTGCATGACCTACCGGATCACGGTCAAGGAATACGCGATGAAGTACGGATACCACGCGACCTTCATGCCGAAGCCGCTGTTCGGCAAGAACGGGTCCGGAATGCATACGCACCAGTCGCTCTTCAAGGGCGGCCACAACGCCTTCTTCGACTCGGACGACGTCTACAACCTCTCCGACACCGGCAAGCAGTTCATCGCCGGTCAGCTGCGTCACGCTCGTGAGATCAGCTCGATCTTCGCGCAGTGGGTCAACTCCTACAAGCGGCTGGTGCCGGGCTACGAAGCTCCGGTCTACGTCGCCTGGTCGCGTCGCAACCGCTCGGCGCTGGTGCGCGTGCCGATGTACCACCCCGGGCAGGAGAAGGCGACGCGCATGGAGTTGCGCTGTCCCGACCCGGCGTGCAACCCGTACCTGACCTTCGCGATCCTGCTGCAGGCCGGCCTCGAGGGCATCGAGCACGGCTACGAGCTTCCGGACCCGATGGAGAAGAACCTCTACCACCTCTCCCCGGAGGAGCGCCGCCGCCTCGGCATCGAGCAGCTCCCGGAGACGCTCGGAGAGGCGATCGAGCTAACCGCCCAGTCCGAACTGGTGCTGCGCACGCTCGGCGAGCACATGTTCAACCGGTACATCGAGATCAAGCGCCAAGAGTGGGACGACTACCGCGTCCAAGTCACTCCGTGGGAACTCGAGCGCTACCTCCCCGTTCTCTGACCTGTGCGTAGGGCTGGTCCCGCTGGACCAGCCCACCACCACCGCCGCTACTTGACGCCGAGCACCAGCTCGAAGCTGCCCTTGTCGGAGCCCGCGATCAGATAGCTCAGATGACTGATCACCTTCACTGCCTTGGCGTCCTTCGCACTGTGATCGAGCGCTGTTATGGCGGCGATCGGCCCGAAGTTGACGAACAACTCGGCCGAGCTGCCCGCGTGTAGCTGACCGAGCGCCTGCCGGAAGGCCGGGTTGCTGGCGAGAGTCGCTTGCGGTGCGAGCAACTCACCGAAGCTCTTGTATCCGTAGGTTGCGACAAGTTGGTTACCGTCGTGACCCAGCTTGAGCTGTGCTGCACGTTTACCGAGCATGCCCTGTACGGCCGAGAGCAACCTGTCGCCGGCGCTCTGTGATCCGGGTGTGAGTGCGAAGCCGACTTTCACGGTGGCCTTCGTCTGACCCGAAATCGAGAGAGACATCGGGCCGAGCGCCGGAAGCACGTCTTTGGTCACGAACTGCAGGCCCGCAGTCTCGGTGCCCAGCCGCGTGGCCTCTTCCTTGGAGATCTCATTGAACGACGACTCGATGCTCTTGAGCGTCGTGCTGCTGGTGAGGCCGTCGCTGAGCGCAATCGCGAGCCAGGAGTCGGCAGGAAGTTGACCGACATTGGCTGCGGTCGAGCCTGCCGTCGCCTTAAAGCCAGCGCTCGCTGACTCGAGACGCAGTGTGTCAGACGTGGCGTCGAACGTGATCATGCTGGCAGCGCCGGCCGAGACCTTGCGTAGGCCGCTCTTGATCTCCGCGAGATTGGCGGGCGGCGTCGCTTCCGCGGCTAAGAGGCTCGTCTCCAGCTTGAGTATCGGGTACGGCCGGTCGAAGAACGTCGTGAACGCGCCTTGGCCGATCCGCCCGACCAGATCGCGATACACAGGCGAGCTGGCGAGCGAGGATTTAGCGGCGGTTGCGGCGGCCATCTGTACCGCGTAGGCGCCACCGACCAATGCGTAGTTGCCTATGACCTTGTAGGTCAAGGTCGTCGACTTGGGCATGTTCGAAGCGAGATACGAGTTGGCCGCGCTCGGATCGGTGGTCGGCAAGATCAGCACCGCGTAGTTGAGCAGTGACTGCTCGGTGAACTGCGCGGGCGGCAGTCCGATCACCGCGACTCCGATGCGCTGTCCAAGCCATGGCTTGACCTGGCTCCAGGTCTTGCCGAAGCCAGAGCCGGAATGCTTGTTCAGTTCACTGTTCAGCTCGGTCACCGTCTTCGGTCCGCCGATCTGGTCAATGACCTGGATCAGGTCCTGCTGCAGCGTCCCTCTCGGTCGCACGCTCGCGGACACGTAGAGGAGCGAATTGGCCGGTACCGCGCTCGCCGGGTTGAGCCCGGACGGAACAGCCGGCTGCGCCCCCCCGCCACCGCAACCAGCCACAGCAATCGCTCCCAGCGCGACTGCGACCCCAGCTTGGACCCAGCCCCTATTGCTCATGGGCGCAGAGCATAAACAGCAGACCGGCGGTTTAGCTCTCACGCGGGCGCGCCGCGGCTCGCTGCACGATCGTATCGACCAGCCGGCGCGTCTCCAAGGCGTCGGCGGCCACTGCCGCGGCGCTCTTGTGGCCGCCGTGCAGGCGCCAGATATCGAAGATCAGCGGCCGTGCGCGCATCATCGCCGGCAGCCGCTCGATCTCTTCTGGCTCGAGCTTCACACGGCGCCGATACCCGGCCAGGGCGAGCGCCGCCCTTCGCGGATCCTTGGCTCCCTCGGCCCAGAGCAGGAACGCGAGCGCCCACGCCCGTGGCCCGATTCCCGCGCCAGCCCAGTCGACCAGCACCATTCCGGGCTGCGCTGTTGCGACGACGTTCGCCAAGACGAAGTCCGGATGCACGAACGCCTCGGGCAGTCCATCCCCTGCGTCCAGCGAGTCGAGCTCCTCTGTGAGCCTCGTGAAAGTGCCGAGCTCTCGTGCCGTGGCACGTGATTCGGCCTCCTCCAGCATCAGCCGCGCGGCTTCAACTTCCGCGGCCGGCATTCCCGCCGCCATGTGGTGCCAGGCGCCGCCGGGACGGCTCGGCGCCCCGGCGGGCACGCTCAGCGTGTTCAGCTCCGCGAGCAACTCGCCGAGGCGGCGGATGCCGCCCACATCTTTGATCGCTTTGCGGCGATCGGGGCCGCGCGCCGAAGCGATCGCTTCAGTCACAAGGACCGCGCAGCCGTCGAGTTCGGAGACGGGCTCGTCGGTCGCATTGCGCTCGGCCGGATATCCGACCTCGGCCAGCCATTCGAGGATCTCGGCGTCGCCACGCACCGCGTCGACGCCACGCGTCGCCGGGAACACGCGCGCGATCCAGTTGGGGCCGTCGCTGCGTCGCATCAGGATCACGTCCTGGTCCAAGGTCAGCATCGCCTGAACGTGGATCCCGTAAAGGTCCACCAGGTGTGCGCGCAGCTCCTCGACATCAGCCATCGAGCGGTCCGGTCTATGTCTCGACGTCAGCCATCGAGCAGTGCGACCAGCGCTTCGACATCGGTGACCGGCAATTGGCAGGTGAAGCGCTCGCAGACGTATGCGGCCTGCTTGCCGTCGACCGAAGTGCGGTCAGCCAGCAATGGCACGACACTCGCGCCGCCGTCTCCGCCGGCAAGCACCTGGTGCGGCCGGTATCGGGAACGAAGCACCTGGGTCAGAGGACCCTCGCCGACCACGGCCACCTCGCGTGAGGGCGACATGTAGAGGTCAAGCGCCTGCAGGAGCTGCCCGAAGGCGCCGGGATGGCGCGCCGCAACCGGAGCGTGGAGCGCCAGCACGCCAGCCGCCTGGCGCTCGTAGTCCGGGCTGCCGGAGAGCCTTGCGAGTCGCAGCAGACCCAGTGCCGCGGCCGAGTTCCCGGATGGGGTGGGGGCGTCCTCCAGATCCTTGCGGCGCGTCACCAGGTGAGGCTGGTCCTCGGCGGTCGTGAAGAAGCCCCCGCGCTCCGGGTCGCCGAAGCGCTCGATCATCGCCTCGGCGACCGCCACCGCCTCGGCGTACCAACGCTCCTCAAAGGTCGCCTCATAGAGCACCAGCAACGCCTGAAGCAGGTACGCGTGGTCTTCCAGGTAGCCCTGGATCGCGGCAGCGCGTCCGTCCTTCCAGGTACGCAGCAGACGGCCGTGATCGTCCCTCAGCTCACCGAGAACGAAGGCCGCGCATGCGCGCGCGGCCTGAACATAGTCGTCCCGTTCAAACACCGCGCCGGCGTCCGCGAGCGCCGAGATCATCAACGCGTTCCAGGCCGTGAGCCGTTTGTCGTCGAGCCCGGGACGGACCCGCAGGGCGCGCGCACCAAAGAGCTTGCAGCGGATCTCTGGCAGCCGGTCCGGCCGCGGACCGCGTGCCTCCAAGACGCTCGCTCCGTGCTCGAAGTTGCCGCCGGGGCGCACAGCGAAGTAGGCCATGGCCTGATCGGCCAGCTCGCCGAGCGTCGCCCTCAGCTCGTCCGGGGTCCAGACATAGAACTTGCCCTCCACACCCTCCGAGTCGGCGTCGAGCGCGGCGCAGAAGCCGCCCTCCTCACCGCGCATCTCGCGCAGCGCCCAGTCGAGCGTCTCGCAGCAGACCTCGGCGAAGCGAGACTCGCCGGTCACCTGCCAGGCGTGCAGGTACGCGCGGGCCAGCAGCGCGTTGTCGTAGAGCATCTTCTCGAAGTGCGGCACGGTCCAGGTTCGGTCCACGGCGTATCGCGCGAAGCCGCCGCCGACCTGGTCGTAGATGCCGCCGGCGGCCATAGCTCGCAGCGTCTCGAGCGCAAGCTCCGGCTCGCCCGCGGCCAGCAGGAACTCGAGCGTCGCATGCGGCGGGAACTTCGGAGCGCCGCCCCAGCCGGCGTGGCCGCGGTCAAAGCCCGAAGCGAGCGCGGTCACAGCGTCGCTGATCACGCTCTGCGCGACGCCGGCCTGTGGTTCGCGCTCGAGCGTCGCGTTGGACATGATCGCCTCGGCCATGCGCGTTCCCTGGTCGCGCACGGTCTCGGGGCGCTCACGCCAGGCCTCTGAGATCGCGTCGAGCACCATCGGCCAGCTGGGCATCCCCTGGCGCGGCTCGCGCGGGTAGTAGGTGCCCGCGAAGAAGGGAGTCTGCTCGGGTGTGAGGAAGACGTTCAGCGGCCAGCCGCCGTTGCCGTTGATCGCCTGACACGCGTCCATGCAGATCGCGTCAACGTCGGGCCGTTCCTCGCGGTCGACCTTCACACAGATGAATGAGGCGTTCATCTGGGCGGCGACCTCGGCGTCCTCGAAGCACTCGTGCGCCATCACATGGCACCAGTGGCAGGCGGAGTAGCCGATCGAGACCAGCAGCGGACGATTCAGCTCACGTGCGGCGTCGAGCGCCTCGTCGCCCCAGGCGTACCAGTCGACCGGGTTCTCCTTGTGCTGAAGCAGATACGGAGAGGTCTCGGCCGCGAGACGGTTCATACGTTCACTCTGGCAGATGCCAGGTCGCCGGCGGGCTCCTCTTGACCGCTCGGCTCCTGCGCAAAGCTTCGCCACCAGGTCAGCGCGATGCCGGCGATCACGGCACCAGTTCCGCCGTATGCGACGCGCGCTCCGCAGGCGTCGGCAAGCGTTCCGCAGATCACGCTCGTGATCGGGACCATGCCGGGCAGCGCCATGCTCCAGGCGCCCATCACGCGCCCGCGCAGCTCCGCCGGGGTGCGCAGCTGCACGACGGTGTTGGCGACGGCGATCATCCAGATCGAGGAGGCACCGACCGCGGCCATGCCGACGAACAGCACGGGCCGGTCGGGCGCGAACGCCGTCACCACCATGCAGGCGCCGGTCAGCGTGGCCAGCGCGCGGACCTTGTGCCCAGATGGAGGGCTTCCGCCCCGAGCGGCGAGCAGCGCTCCCGGCAGCGCGCCGACGCCGAACAGCGCCAGCAGCAGGCCGTAACCACCACCGCCCATGTGGAAGACGCGATGGGCGATCAGCGGCAGCATCACCGTGGGGTTGAAGAGTGCGCCGCTGGCCGCGGCGAGCAGCAGGCAGGCGCGGATCGTCGGGTCTGACCAGGCATAGCGCACGCCCTCGCGGACCTTGGGCCTGCCCTGCGAAGGGTCCCTGCGGGTGACGCTGCTGATCGTGTGGTAGTACAAGAGCACCGCCAGTGGGCCGAGAAACGAGACGGCGTTGACCAGTACGCAAGCAGCCGGGCCGGAGATCGCGAGCAACGCTCCACCGACGGCCGGCCCCAATACACGCGAGGCGTTGAGCACGACCTCGTAGAGGCTGACGGCGCCGGCGAGCCGGTCCTCTCCGACCAGGTCCAGTACATACACCTGCCGGGCCGGCATGTCGGCGGCGTTGATCACGCCGGTGAGTGCGGAGATCACGATGATCAGCCCGAAATTCGCCGCGCCCGTGTCGATCAGGACGAACAGCACCAGACTTATCAGCGCCATTGAGCCCTGCGTGAAGATCAGTAACTTGCGGCGGTCGATGTGATCGACGAGCGACCCAGCCCAGAGACTAAGCACCAGCATCGGGGTCATTGACGCCACCGATACGAGCGCCAGATCAAAGCCGCTGTTGCGCCACTGCAGCACCAGCCAGGAGGTCGCGACCACCTGGGTCATCAAACCTGACGCCGACGTAATCTGTCCGATGAACCACCAACGGAACGGTCGAATTGAGAGGGCCGAGAGCGGCCCGCCGTTTGCTGTCACGATTCCGAGCATAAGGATCTACCGCGCACGGGGGCCGGCCACCGTTCCCAAACGCAAAAAAGGAGATGCAGTGTCAACCAGCAACCGCCAGATCTTGAATACCCCTGATGCCGCCCCGGCCGTGGGCCCGTACTCGCATGCGGCCCGCGTCAGCGGAGAGTTGCTGTTCATCTCCGGGCAGATCCCGCTCGATCCGGCGACCTCAGAGATCGTTGGCGCTACGCCCGCGGAACAGGCCCGACGTTGCCTTCAGAGCCTTGAGGCCATCGCCAGGGCCGGCGGGACCTCGCTCGCTCAGGCGGTGAAGGTGACCATCTACCTGATCGACATGGCCGCATTCGCCGAGGTTAACGAGGTCTACGCCGAGTTCTTCCCGAGTGATCCGCCGGCACGCGTAACCGTCGCCGTGGCCGGACTGCCCAAGGGCTCGTTGGTGGAGATCGACGCGGTGGTTGCAGTTGGCGCCTGAGTCGGATCCGTTGCGCAGATCCGGAACACTCACCGCCGTAGGGCTCGCCGATATCGAGCGGGCCCACCAGACGGGGGAGGGAGTTGTGCGCGAAACCCCCGTCCTGAGCTCGCGCACGCTATCCGACGGGGCCGGGACGACGATCGCGCTCAAGGCCGAGAACCTGCAGCGCACCGGGTCGTTCAAGCTGCGCGGGGCGTTTGCCAAGATCGCCTCGCTCGGTGACCACACCGCCAACGGCGTTGTCTGCGGCAGTGCCGGCAACCATGCGCAGGCAGTGGCCTATGCCGCCCGCACACTCGGTGTCAGCTGCGAGGTCTTCATGCCGGTCGCGGCGCCGATCAGCAAGGTCGAGGCGGCCGAAGCGCTCGGTGCGACCGTGCACATGGTCGGCATCAGCGTCGACGAATCGATTGCGGCCGCGCTGGCGCGCGCGGCCGAAGCACGGATGGCGTTCATCCATCCGTTCGACGATCCCGAGGTCGTAGCCGGACAGGGAGGCGTCGGGCTGGAGCTGCTGCGTCAGGTGCCGGACATGGGACGCGTGGTGGTGCCGGTTGGTGGCGGCGGGCTGGTGAGTGGCGTCGCGATCGCCATCAAGTCCGTGCGGCCCGACGTCGAGGTCGTGGGCGTCCAGGTCGAGGCGTGCGCTTCATTTCCGGCCTCGCTGCGGGCCGGTGAGCCGATCGCGGTCGGCAGCGCCCGCACGATCGCCGACGGCATCGCCGTCAAGCGCCCCGGGGCATTGACGCTCAAGCTGATCGACGATTGGGTCGACCAGATTCTGCTCGTGAGCGAGGATGAGGTCGCCGAAGCGATGGTCTTTCTGCTCGAGCGCAGCAAGCTCGTGGTTGAGGGCGCCGGCGCTGTCGGCGTGGCCGCGCTGCTCTCCGGCAAGTTGTCGGGCCCAACCCGCGGCACGACGGTGCTGATCCTCTCGGGCGGCAACGTCGATGCCGGCCTGCTGGCCGAGGTTGCGCGACGCCAGGAAACGCAGCGCGGGCGGCGCATGGTCTTGCAGCTCCGGATCCCCGATCGCCCCGGGGTGCTGGCGGCGGTGCTCTCGCTGATCGGGGAGTTGGGTGCAAACGTCGTCGACGTTCAGCACACCCGTGAGCGCCTGGACCTGCACATCCAGGAGACGGCGATCCAGCTGGTGCTTGAGACGCGCGGCACCGAGCATGCCGCTGCGGTCCGCGAGCAGCTCGCCGACGCGGGCTATCGCGAGGTGGCCTGGGGCGACTAGCGGGCCGCGGCGGCGGCTTTGGCCTGCTCAACCAGCGAGCCGACGATATGGCTCGCGGCGTCGGCCTCCGGGTGCCACTGCACACCCAGCACATAGGTGTTGTCGGCGAGTTCAATCGCCTCGGGCAGGTCATCGGAGGTTGAGCGTCCGGTCACGATCAGGCCTTCACCGAGGCGGTCAATCGCCTGGTGGTGATGTGACTTAGTCATCGTCACCTCAGCTCCGGCCGACTGTGCTGCCAGTGATCCGGGTTCGAGCGCAACGTCGTGCTCGTTGCCGACGAAGGTGCCTTTGTTGCGGCGATGCTGCTCGCTGTGGACGAGATCGGGCACGTGCTGCACCAACGTGCCGCCGCGGGCGACGTTCAGCATCTGCATGCCGCGGCAGATGCAGAGCGACGGGATGTCGCGTTCGATCGCGCGTGTGATCAGGGCCAGCTCGATCGCGTCACGCTGCGGGACGATCCCGGTTGTCTCGGGAACCGGCTCCTGGCCGTAGATCGACGGGTCGATGTCGGAGCCGCCGGCGAGCATCAGCGCGTCGATGCGATCGAGGATCTCGTCAGGGTTCTGGACCAGCGCGGGATCCGGTGGGATCAGCACAGCCATGCCACCCGCACGCTGGATTGCCTGTACATACACGTACTGCAAAAGCGCGCACGGCTCGTCCCAAGCGCCGTAGTTGGCCTGCTCCAGCGCCGTCACGACTCCGATCACGGGACGTCGATCACTCATGGGTATGAGGTTATCGGGCCGGGCGGGCGCGGAGCGCCGAAGGGACATCATCGGTGATCACGCCCTTCACGCGCGGGTCGCTCAGCAGCGCACCGTGCTGTGCGGCCATGAAGTCCCAGACGATCAGCTCGAGGCGCGCGTTGGCCGCACTTGCCACGATCGCCTCGTCGACCAGCTTCATCTCCGGCAGCACCGTCTTCGCGCCGCAGGCGTACGCGCGCTGTTCAAAGCGATCCGCTGTCCAGGAGAACAGTAGGCCGAGATGTAGCGCGGGTGCGCGCTCGTGCAGCTGGGTCAGCAGCGGATCGATGAACGACGTGACCATCAGCTTGCTGCTGCCGCGGGCGAAATCAAGCAGCAGCGGGGCCAGCTCCTCCACATAGCCGTCCTCCTTGAGCTCGACGTCGAGGCCGATGCGGCCACGGGCCCAACCCAGGACCTCCGCCAACAGCGGCGGGCGGAAGCCGGTCCGCGCCTCAAACTCGTCGAGCGAGCAGGAGTCGAGCGCGACCTTGCCGATCGCGTGGTCGTGCAGGATCGCCAGCTCACCGGCGCCGCTGCGGCGAACATCCAGCTCGATCATGTCTGCACCCGCATCGATGGAGGCCTGGAAGGCCGCCATCGTGTTTTCGGTGAGGCCGGTGTTGTGGACTCCGCGATGAGCGATCACGAGCGGCAGCGATGTCATCGCCGCGAAGCTACCAGCGCGGGCGGCGGTTAGGAGGCCCCCAGCGAGCCCTGATCCGCCTCTGTGAAGTTGTTAACACAAGTTGTGAACGAGGAAGCAACAACGTAGTAACGATTCAGCCACAACATGGCTTTTCTGGGGGTTTAGCTTCCCGTCAGCTGGGCGTGATGCCGACGCTGTTGCGGCGGTGGGGAGCACTCAGCCACAACCAATTCCCCCCTCAGGAGACTCATGACTAATCGGAATCGTCGCGCCTTGGCGCGGCTTTCACAGTCGCGTGCGCGCTTCGCAGCGCCAGTGGCTGCCGTTACCGCGCTTGCGCTCACAGCCGGCGTGCTCGCCAGCTCGAGCGCCAGCGCAGACACCAGCTGGTCAACGGCGACGTCGGCAACGGCCGGCGGCGGTATGACCGCGCTGGTTGCAGCCGCCAAGGCTGAGGGCAAGCTGAACGTGATCACGCTGCCTTCGAACTGGGCCAACTACGGCACGATCATGAAGCAGTTCACGGCCGAGTACGGCATCAAGATCAACGACGCGATTCCGGACGGCTCTTCCGCCCAGGAGATCGAGGCGATCGAGCAGGACAAGGGCCGCAGCGACGCCCCCGACGTGGTCGACATCGGCCAGGCTTTCACCGCCACCCAGTACCAGAAGCTGTTCTCCCCGTACGAGGTCTCGACCTGGGCGAACATCCCGGCCGGCAACAAGGCCGCCAACGGTGACTACGTCAACGATTACGGCGGATACGTCTCCTTCGGCTGCTTCAAGAAGCTCGTCAAGAAGTGCCCCACCAGCTGGGCTCAGCTGGAAAGCGCGCAGTACGCCAAGGACGTCACGCTCAACGGCATCCCCGGCCAGGCCGGCGCCGCAACTGGTGCTGTCTGGGCCGCTGCCGTGAACAACGGCGGCAGCTACAGCAACATCAAGCCGGGCCTGACCTTCTTCGCGAAGCTGGCCAAGCTGGGCAACTTCAACAACAACGACTGCGACTCCTCAGCTGAGATCGAGGCCGGTGCTTGCCCGATCGTCGTCAACTGGGACTTCCTCAACGTCGCAGGGTCCTGGGGCCTCCCGGCATCGCAGTGGACGGTCAACGTTCCTACCGGCACGCCGTTCGCCGAGTACTACAACCAGGCGATCAGCGCGACCGCGCCGGATCCCGCCGCAGCGCGTCTGTGGGAAGAGTTCCTGTACTCAACCAAGGGCCAGAATGACTTCCTCGAGGGCTACGCCCGTCCGGTTGAGGAAGCCGCTATGACCAAGAACGGCACGATCGACAAGGCCGCCCTCGCGAAGCTGCCGACGACGTCAGGTGTCGTCAAGTCCCTGCCGACCGTGGCTCAGGCAAGCGCGGCGGCCAGCCTGCTGGCAGCCAAGTGGGGCAGCGCCGTCCTCTAAGGACAGCGTCGCTTCTGCCAGGTA
>PLES01000074.1 GCA_003137075.1 Solirubrobacterales bacterium | reverse complement strand
GTGCCGTCGGGCTCGATCAAGAGCACTTCGGTCTCTTCCGTGGCTTCGGGGCAGTGCTCTACCCCACGCGGAACCACGAACAGCTCCCCTGGGTCCAGCTCAACGTCGCGGTCTCTCAGATGGATCGTAAGGTGGCCGCTTACGACGAAGAAGAAGTCATCGGTCTCGTCGTGCTTGTGCCNNGACGAACGAGCCTTTGACCTTGACTACCTGGAGTTTGTAGTCGTTGATGTAACCGACCACACCCGGTTGAAATGGCTGCTCGAGTAGTGCGAACTTGGCTGCCAGGTTGACTTTTTCGGTCATCAGCGCGTCCTTTCTATCGGGTGTCAGAGGATCATCTCAAAGACCTGTCCGTGCCAGCCGCCGCGGATGTCAACCGTGAAGCTGTCTGACCGAACGAAGCCCTGACGCTCGTACCAGGCGACCAGGCTTGGAGCTCCCGCCCAGCAATCGACTCGCAGGATCGCCGAGCCCGCCTAGNNCCTCGCGGGCGTCAGCGACCGCGCGGCGGACCAGATCGGTGCCGATGCCCTTGCCGGCGTGGTCTCGATCCGTGAGCAGGAAGTGCAGGTAGCTCTCGGGCAACGCGGTCGCCGGCACGTGGCTTGGAGGGGTGTCGCCTATGAGGCTGATTCCGACCGCCTGCCCGTCAATCTCAGCGACGCGAAGGTCTGAGCTTGTCGCCCACGCGAGCGCCCGCTCGTGGGAGCCAGGCCGCGCTGAGACAGGCTCGGTACCCCACTGCATCGTCTGCCCGCGCGCGACCAGCCACGCGACCGCCCGATCCCACATCGACAGCAACGCCACCGCGTCGCGCTCAACTCCGCGGCGGATCACGACGCCGCTACTCACCGGACGGCACTTCCCGGCTGCGCCGGGAAACCGAATCGAGGTAGGTCTGCCTCGATTCGCCATCCCCCACCAGCACTCGGGCCGGCGTTCAGCAATCCACCGATCGCTTCGAGTCGGCGCCGCAAACCAGCGATCCCGTACCCCCCGCCCGTGTCCCGTAATCCGGCATCACAGCGATCAGGATCGGCGGTAGGCCCGTTCTCTACGAGGACCTTCAAGCTCCGTGCACTGGCGTCGACCGCGACCGTGATCGCTGCGCCAGGCGCGTGCTTGAGCGCGTTGGTGATGCCCTCCTGGGTGACGTGATAGGCGGCTTGCGCGAGCTCCGGCGGTACCGCGTCGTGGGCTCCGTTGAGGCGATAGGTGACCGACAGGCCGGTCGCAGCTGCACGCTGAACCAGCTCGTCGAGCATCTGTAGCCCGGGGCTGTCGCCGTTCAGGTCCTGCCGGGCGACAAGGCCCATCAGCGATTCGATCTCGAGCTCGGCCTGGCGGGCACCGGCCGATATGTGAGCCAGAGACTGCGTTGCCGTCTCGGGGCTCGAGTCAATTGCGCGCCTTCCGGCGCCGGCCTGGACGACGATCATGCTGAGGTTGTGCGCGACGATGTCATGCAGGTCACGGGCGATGCGCGCGCGCTCAAACCGCACGGCCTCACGCACGTAGGCCTCCTGCTCCAACTCGAGCTCCTGCGCGCGGGCGTCGAGTTGTGCGGCGACCTTGTTGCGTGAGCGCACTACTCTGCCGGCGGTCCACAGCGGCACGGTGAAGACGACCACTGACACGAGGTCGCCCGTGAGATCTCCGGTCGTGTTTGCGACCGCCAAGGCGACCAGCCCTGCCAGCGACCAGCTCCAGTCGAGTTCCGCCCCGGCGGTGTAAGCCATGATCACGAACGCGAGCAGCAGCGTGGCCGGCAGCCCGTTCTGCCAACGCGCGCCGATCAAGACTCCAGGAACGAATAGCGCCAGCGCGAAGACAAACGTCACAGCGCGCGGGTAGCGGCGGCGGACCCACACCCCGATGCACGCGAGCGCAGTCAGCGCCGCGATCCCCGCGGTCAGTCCGGCGCCGCGCGGCGGCGCGCTGATGAGCTGAACCAGGCAGAAGCCAACGATCACCAGCGCCGCCGCCGGGTCAAACCAACGACTGGCCATGTCGGCCAGTCGTTTCACCGGTTCATGCATGCGCGGTTACCAGCGGTAACCGCACCTTGGTCTGCGAGACACCCGAGCGCAGCTGAGACTCGAGCGTTCCAGCGTGCAGCGAGACCCACTCACGCGCGGTGACCAGCGTCGTCTGCAGGTCGCAGCCGGTTCTGACCCGGCCTCGCACCGCCACCTCCAGCGCATCGGGCTCGTAGCGCAGAGTCACCTGCACGCGCTCATCGGCGCGGTCCTCCAACGGCTCAAGCAACCGCTCGACGATCCGGAAGGCCGAAAGCTCGACGCCGGCGGGAAGCGAGCAGCGATCACCGTCGACCGTCAGCTGCGCCGGATTCGCGAGTGCGCGCCGCAGAAACCCGTCCAGATCCTTCAGTGATGGCTGCGGACCGTCCGCGGTCTCGTAGAGAGCGCCGACGAGCTGACGCATGTCGGTCAGCGTCCGGCGTCCCTCCTGCTCGATCGCTGCCAGGGACTCGCGCGCGGCTTCCGGTTCACTGTCAATCGCTGCGCTGGCAACAGCGGCTTGCGCTGCGAGCTTGCCGATCCGCTCACCGACCAAACCGTCGAGACTCTCGGCCACGCGCGCACGGTCGGCCTCGACCGCCAGCTTCGCCGTGCGGTCGCGCTGCTCATGCAGCGCGTCGGTCCGTGAGCGCAGCACCGCGACCATGCCCTCACGTGAGCGCACGAGTCGCCCAACGCCCCACATTGCCAGCAGGAAGACGCTGCCTCCGACCGAGAAGCCCTTGAGTTGCGGATCGCTATGCGCCTGTGCCACGACCGCGACGACCGTCAGCACAGCTCCGGCAACGGCCGGCCGCAGCTGCAGCCGCGCACCGACCGAGTACGTGACCAGGATCAACGCCGGCAGCGCGCCGCCGCAGCGCACGAACGTGCCGATCACGATCGCGTTGAACAATGCACCGACCGCCATCGTGGCGACAGCTCCGAGCGGATGTGCGCGGCGCCAGGCAACGGGCACCGTCATCAACAGCACCGCCACGCAGGCGAACACCCCGCCCTTCGGGTCGCTGTGATTTCCGTTCCCGCTGACGGCGATGACCGCCGCGACACTCACCAGCAACGCCAGAAGCGTGTCCAACCGAGTCAACGCCCGCTGACCCAGCGGTGCGCCCCATACCCACTCCTTCACCTTTACAGGCATTGGAGTCCCCTTTCTGTTTGGAATTGTCTAGCCTGCTGACCCTCATCGCAAGTAACCGCGTGGAATCCGAAACACCCGCAAAAGCTGAGATCACGCTGCTGGTCGCGGACGACCAGCAGCTGGTCCGTGCGGGCCTCGCGCTGATCGTCAACGGCGAACCCGACATGCGGGTCGTGGGCGAGGCGCAGGACGGTCTGCAAGCACTTGATCTCGCGCGCAAGCGCGCCCCGGATGTGGTCCTGCTCGACATCCGCATGCCGGCGATGGACGGGCTTACCGCGTCGCGCCGGATCCTGGCCGAGACCAACAGCCGTGTGATTCTGCTGACCACCTTCGACACGGATGAGTACGTGTTTGAAGGCCTGCGCGCCGGAGCCAGTGGCTTCCTGCTCAAGGACACGCCGCCGGAGCAGCTCTGTTGGGCGATCCGTAACGTCGCCGCCGGCAACGCGCTGATCGACCCGGCGGTGACGCGGCGCATGATCCTGCGTTTCGCGGCCGCCGCCGGGTCGAGTGAAACCACGCCCGACCGGCTCAAGGAGCTGACCGCCCGGGAACTTGATGTTCTGCGTCTGATCGCGCGTGGGCGTTCCAACGCCGAAATCGCGGCGGACCTGGTGATTGAGGAGTCGACGGTGAAGAGCCATGTGGCACGGGTCCTTACGAAGCTCGAATTGCGTGATCGGGTGCAGGCGGTGGTCTTGGCCTACGAGTGCGGATTCGTCACGCCGGACCTGCTCGGCCGCTGACCGCGGCCAGACGCGAGCAGGTCCGCGCGATCGCTACGACAGGTGAATCACCAAGGTCGCGTTGTTTGACTTCGGCAGGTCCTCGTCGGTCAAAGCGCCGTGCATGCCACTGAAAACGCCCGTGGCTTCGTTGATCGGTACCGGCGCATTGGACGGTCCGAACTTCATCCTGAAGTTGTTGCTCAGCAACAATGAGCCGCCGATCGCGATCTGGGAGTTACACAAACCCGTGTTGTGATCGGTGAACGTGCACGTCAGGTGGTCGGTTGCAGTCCAGTGCAGCGCGTGGTGTTTAGGCGTGCCGGGATAGTCCACGTCGACCTCATCGAAGCTGTCGCCCGGCTTTGGCAGCGTCGCCGGCGGGTTCAGATCGATCTTCTTGCCGGCCGCGTTGTAGAACTGGGCCTGGCCACCGACCTGGTAGAAGCGCAGCGTCTCGCGCTTCGGGCCTGCGGCCCCGGCGGACGCGGCGCCCGCTGCCACAACCACCGTGGCGGCGAGCGCGACTATGGGCATACGCCTGAAGGCAACCGTTCGGTAAAGCTTGCTTCTGAATACGACGTTCAACATGCTGGCCCCCTTGGTCATGTGCAAGTTCAGTGACCAGCACGCTATGACCGCAGGGCAGTGACAACCTCCCGCTTCAGGAGGAACTTCTGGCAGCCGGGCTCATCCCAAATGGGGAGACGTGACGCGGCTAGCTCGAACCGAGAAAGCCCGCGAGATGCTCGACCACTTCGCGCGCGTCGTCCTCGATCCCGTGGATGAAGGTCGACTTGCGGCGCCTCAGCACCGGCAGCCCGAGCGCGTAGAGACCGGCGCCGTCGACAACGCCTCCGTCGTGGCGTAGCCGGCCCTTCTGATCGAGCACCGGCAGATCGAGCCACTGGTAGTCGGGCTGGAAGCCGGTCGCCCAGAGGATCGACTGGATCTCACCGCCGCCGAGGTCGACGTGCAGGCGGCTCGGACCGGGCAGCACGGTCGGCGCAAAGCGCTCAACCGCCCCGACCTCATGCTCGCGTCCCTGGACTCGCGCCCACTCGTCAAAGGTGTCGAGCAGCCGCTCGAGCTTCAGATCGGCGAGCGCGAGCACGTTGCGCAGACCGCCGGAGAAGAGCAGTCGGTCGTCGCGTACAGCCGCGGCCCGGCCGGTCAGCTCAACGCCCAGCCCAGTCAGGGCGTTGAGGTCGAGCGTCAGCCGCTCGGGTGTTCCGACCAGCTGCGGTGAGGGCAGGCGGCGGGCGCGTGTGAGGTCCTCAACCTCGTCGTAGCGCTGCTCCCAGATGCCCGCTTCATGCATCCACC
Source organism: Solirubrobacterales bacterium (assembly GCA_003137075.1). GTDB lineage: Bacteria > Actinomycetota > Thermoleophilia > Solirubrobacterales > Solirubrobacteraceae > Palsa-465. The sequence continues at coordinate 47,277 of PLES01000074.1, read as the reverse complement.
AGAGCACGTCACGGCCGCGGTAGGTGCGCGGCAGTCGCGTGTGTTCGCCAACCGAAAGCAGCACCGACCGGCCGGATCTCTGCAGCTCCGCGGCCAGCTGCACGCCGGTGGCAGACGCCCCGACCACCAGCACGCCGCCCTCGGGTAGGTCATCTGGATTGCGGTAACTGAAAGGCGTGAACTGCGCTATCTGCGCCGTTATCGCTGCCGCGATCGGCGGGACCGTCGGCCGGTTGCAGGCGCCGCTGGCGATCACCACCGCGCGCGCACGGATCTCGCCCTGGTCGCTGACCACGGCGTAGCCGCCCTCAGCAGCCTGCAGCGACGTCACGGTGACGCCGCTGCGAACAGGCGCACCGAAGCTCGAGGCGAAGCGACCGATCATCTCGGCCACCTCAGCCGCCGACATGTAGCCGTCGGGATCCGGGCCTTCGTACGGAAGGCCCGGAAGCCGGCTCTGCCAGTTCGGTGTCAGCAGCCGCAGCGACTCCCAACGCTCGCGCTTCCAGGAGTTCGCGACCTCACCGCGCTCGAGGACGACGTGATCGATCGACCGCTGACTGAGGAAGTAGCTCGCGGCCAGGCCGGCGTGGCCCGCGCCGATGACTACCGCGGTGGTCTGGTCGATCGCTTGAGCCTCAGGCGACGACGACGGTTACGTCGGTCGGGTTGGTCAGCGCGTCGAATACCGCCGAGCGCTTCTGGGACTGGGCCACGAGCGCCTCTATCTCCTGCTGGGTCGCATCCGCATCGATGTTGAAGGTGATCTTGATGTCGTTGAACCCGTTACGCACGTCGCTGTCGACGCCGAGGATGCCGCGGATGTCGTGGTTGCCCTCAACCGTCGACTCCACCGAACGCAGCTGGATGCCGCGGTTCTGGGCGACCGAGGCGACGCCGGCCGTGAGGCAGCTGGCGAGCCCGACCAGCAGGTACTCGATCGGCGTGATGCCGTTGTCCTCAGCCGCGAACACCGCCGGATGGTCGGCGTCGAAGACCGTGCGCGTCTTGTGGCTCTGCTCCTCGCCGAGCCCGAAGAAGTTCTCGATCGTCGTGGTGCTGTGAACACCGCGCTGCCACGACGAAGACGCCCTCCAGGTGAACTGTGCCGCATCCGGTGCGCCTGCCAGCACCCCGCGCGCGTCAAGCAGCGCCTGGACGTTGACCCCGTTGTCAATTGTTGCCGACACTTGTGACCTCCCGTAGGCTAGTTTCCCAACAAGACCAGTGGACTATATCCCCGGCCGAGCGCCGTACTCAAGATGACCGCCTCTTCGGCAACACCAGACTCACAGGCGACCGGCTCGGTCGGCTTCGTCGAAACCCAGTACCTGGAGCTCCCAGACCCGGTCCGGCTTGATTGCGGGCGCGAACTGCACCCGGTCCGCGTCGCCTACGAGACCTACGGCACGCTCTCCGCGCAGCGCGACAACGTCATCCTCGTCTGTCACGCACTCAGCGGCAACGCCCATGCGGCGGGGCTTTCGACGGCCGCGACCGAACAGGGCACGCGCGACGGCTTCGGGGCCGAGGACCGTGACGGCGCTGACGGCAAGGCACTGGGGTGGTGGGACGGCATGATCGGCCCCGGCAAGGCCTTCGATACCGATCGCTTCTTCATCGTCTCGACCAACCTGCTGGGTGGCTGCGGCGGCACCACCGGCCCGTCCTCGATCGATCCTGTGACCGAGCGACCGTACGGCTCAGACTTCCCGGTCGTCACGGTCGCCGACATGGTCAGGACTCAGCGGGCGGCGCTGCACGAGCTCGGGATCCACCAGCTCGCAGCTGTCGCCGGCGGTTCGCTCGGAGGCATGCAGGCGTTCGAGTGGGCGATCACCTATCCGGATCAGGTCGGCGCGGTGATATCGATCGCCAGCACCCATGCGCTGAGCCCGCAGGGCATGGCCTGGAACGCAATCGCGCGTGAATCGATCATGCGCGACGCTGACTGGCAGGGCGGTGACTACTACGGCAGTGGGCGCGCCCCGGATGCGGGCATGGGCGTCGCGCGCATGGTCGGCCACATCACCTATCTCTCGGCCCCGGGGCTCGCCGAACGCTTCGGGCGCCGGCTGCAGTCAGCGGACGAGCTCAGCTACACGATCACGGAACCCGAGTTCCAGATCGAGAGCTACCTGCGCCACCAGGCCGACGCGTTTGTACGGCGCTTCGACGCCAACACCTACCTCTTCACCTCGCGCGCACTGACCTATTTCGACCTCGCCCAGAGCCACGGCGACGGGTCGCTTGGGCGTGCGCTCGAGGGCATCGGCGCCCGCACCCTGCTGATCGCCTTCAGCTCTGACTGGCTGTACCCTCCGTCTGGATCAGAGCAGATCGAGCGTGCGCTGCAGGCGGCGGGTAAACCGGTTGAGTTTCACGTGATCGATGCGCCCTACGGCCACGATTGCTTCCTGCTCGAGGAAGCGCGTCAGACTCCGATCATCCAGCGCTTTCTCAAGGGGTAGTTGTGAGCGACAGCCGCTTCAAGCAGCCGCACGAGTTCGGGTTCGAAACCCGCCAGCTTCACGCCGGGCAGCGGCCCGACCCGAACACGGGCGCGCGCGCCGTGCCGATCTTCCAAACGGCCAGCTACGTCTTTGAGGACCCGGAGTCAGCAGCCGCGTACTTCAACCTGCAGGAGTACGGCAACACGTACTCCCGGATCATGAATCCGACCACCGCTGTGTTCGAGGAGCGCATCGCGAACCTTGAAGGCGGAGCCGGCGGCGTCGCTTTCGCGAGCGGCATCGCCGCGCAGGCGGCGGCACTGTTCACGCTGCTCGAGCCCGGGGATCACATCGTCTCCTCCTCGGCGCTCTACGGCGGCACGGTCAACCAGTTCAAGCACCTGTTGCGCAAGATGAGCGTCGAGGTGAGCTGGGTCGATCCCGATCAAACCGACGCCTGGCGCGCGGCGGTGCGCCCCAACACCAAGGCGTTCTTCGGTGAGACGATCGGCAACCCCGGCGGCAACGTGCTGGACATCGAGACGTTGGCGGCGATCGCCCATGAACACGAGCTGCCACTGATCGTCGACAACACGTTCGCGAGCCCTTACCTCTGCCGTCCGATCGAGTGGGGCGCCGACATCGTGGTCCACTCGGCGACGAAGTTCATCGGCGGCCACGGCACCAGCATCGGCGGGGTGGTCGTCGAATCCGGCAAGTTCGACTGGTCGAACGGCCGCTTCCCGGCGGTCGCCGACCCCTCCCCTGCCTACCACGGCCTGCAGTTCCACGAGACCTTCGGCCTCTACGGCTATCTGATGAAGCTGCGTGCCGAGACGCTGCGTGATCTCGGCGCCGCGCTCGCCCCGCTGAATGCGTTCCTCTTCCTGCAGGGACTCGAAACGCTGTCACTGCGCATGGACCGCCATGTGCAGAACGCCGCGGCCGTTGCCGAGTTCCTGGAAGCGCATGAGCTGGTCTCGAACGTGACCTACCCGGGCCTGCCGGGAAGTCGTTACCGGCCGCTCGTCGACAAGTACCTGCCGCGGGGGGCCGGCGCCGTCTTCTCATTTGACTGCGCCGGCGGGCGGGAAGCCGGCCAGGAGCTGATCCGCGGGCTCACGCTCTGGTCTCACCTGGCGAACGTTGGCGACGCGAAGAGCCTCGTGATCCACCCCGCCAGCACCACGCATCGCCAGCTCGGCGATGCTGAACTCGCCGCCGCCGGAGTCGGGCCGGGCACGGTCAGGCTCTCGGTCGGGACCGAGTCGGTCAAGGATCTGATCTGGGATCTGGAGCAGGCCTTCGCGCTCGTGGCCACAGGGCAGCGGAAGGCGGCCGCCTCATGATCGATCTGGAGCGCTACCAGGACCCGCTGGTGATCCAGAGCGTGCTGCACAACTCGCGCACGATCGCGGTCGTCGGGCTCTCAGCAAACGAGCTGCGCGCCAGCAACTTCGTCGGCGCGTACATCAAACGTCACGGCTACCGGATGATCCCGGTCAACCCGCGCGAGAGCGAGATCCTCGGCGAGAAGTGTTACCCGAGCCTCAGCGAGGTCCCTGAGCCGATTGATGTCGTCGACATCTTCCGCACACCGGACGCGGTACCCGCGATCGCCCAGGAAGCAGTGAAGATCGGCGCCAAGGTGCTCTGGTGTCAATTCGGCGTGATCAGTGAAGAGGGCATCGAGATCGCGGAGCAGGGCGGCCTCACAGCGATCGTCGACCGCTGCCTGAAGATCGAGCACGCCCGCTATATCGGGCGCATGCACTGGCTCGGGTTCAACACTGAGCAGATCAGCTCGGTGCGCACCGGACTGCAGTAGGCGCAGCCCCTCCCCCGGCCGCGTCAGGTCCTCACTGCCGGCGCAGGAGGCCGTCGACGATCGCGTCAGCAGCAGGCTGCAGCAGCTCGGCGGCGTCGGGCCGGCCCTCCAGGCCGATCACCAGCGCCACGCAGATGTCCGCCGCCTGACGCGGAGCCACGGCTGTGATCCCAGCTTCGGTGAAGAGCCCGGCGAGCATGACGGCGATGGCAGCGGTGAACTGCGTGCAGATGTCGCCGAACAGCCGTGCCTTTTGGTCGAGCAGCTCGGACGTGTGGGGTGAGTCGTTGAGCATCCCGAGTACGAGCTGCAGCTTCGCATTGAGAACGCCGTGAATCCGTTGCTGTGCCGTGCCACCGCCGTTAGCCGCGGCACGCGCGTTCTGCAGCGCCTCGTCGTGCAGGCGGATCGCGAGCTGACGGAAGGCGTCGTCCTTATTGCGGACGTACTGGTAGACGGCGGCGCGCGATATCCCCACCGCCGACGCGATGTCGTCCATCGTCGTGCGGCGCACGCCATACCGGGTGAGGCACTCGTACGTGCCGTCGAGCACCTCACCCCGTCGGTCTCTGCTCACTTCGCGAGCGCCTCCACGATCAGGCGGCTCAGCGGTGCTGAGGACGCAGGATTCTGGCCTGTGTAGAGGTTGCGGTCGACCACAGTCTTCGGCTGCCACGGCTCGCCCGACTCGAACTTCGTCCCGAGCTTCACCAATCTGTCCTCCAACAGCCACTTGGCTTTATCGGCAAGCCCGGCCTGCCGCTCTTCGGCGTTGCTGAACCCGGTCAGCCGGTAACCAGCGAACGGCGAAGCGCCGTCGGACTCGGTCGCCAAGAGCGCAGCCGGAGCGTGGCAGACGATGCCCAGCGGACGCCCAGACTGCAGAGTTTCGACCAGCAGCCTCGCCGAATCAGCGTTGACGGCCAGATCCTCCATCGGTCCGTGCCCGCCCGGGTAGAAGACCGAGGCGTAGTCAGCAAGCGCGACATCCTCGAGCTTGCGCGGGGCTTTGAGACCGGCGATACCTTCAAGCTCCGCGGCGATCGCGTCGGCCTGCTCCTGCCCGCCGTTGACATCGGGTGCGAGGCTCGCCTGGTCGACCACCGGCGTAACTCCGCCAGGCGTCGTGAACTCAACCTCATAACCGGCCTCTGTGAACGTCTTGTACGGCGCCACGAGCTCCTCAGCCCAGTAACCGGTCGGATGCTTGCTGCCATCGGAAAGCGTCCAGTTCCGCGCTCCTGTGACGACGAAAAGGATCTTGTTGCTCATACGAACTCCTTGATCTAACTGACGTACTGACATTTTGAATACAGAACGTCAGGTTATCAGTGCCTCGACAAAGGCTTGAACGCCAGGCGCAGGCATATGATTTGCGCAAATGGGGTTCCGCGTGCTCCACGCTCAGGATGCGTTCTGGCGACCGTCCAACCAGATGGGGGTCGACAACACCAACCTGGCCGACCAGGTCGGCGCCGAAACACTGGGCGCGAGACTCTGGCGCCTGAAGCCCGGGCAGGCCTCGACGCGCCACCGCCACGTTGCCCAGCATGAGCTTTACGTGGTGCTCGAGGGCACCGGGCGCGTGCGGGTAGATGAGGAGCTGCTGACACTCTCCCCGCTCTCAACACTGCTCGTTGAACCGGATTCGCTGCGGCAGGTCTTCAACGACACCGACGCCGACGCGCTCTGGCTGATAGTCGGTGCTCCAGTTGAGGCAGCCAACACGCTGGCGATGACACCGGAGCTGATCACGCGGCTCTACCCGGACGGCCCCAAGGCGCTGCCACCGGAACTGCAGTAGACGGCCATGCGTCCGGCGGCTTTTGTCTGCAGTTGCTAACTTCTGGCGTCCACTGCGGCTGTGGTGGAACTGGTAGACACGCAGCGTTCAGGTCGCTGTGCTCGCAAGGGCGTGGGGGTTCGACTCCCTTCAGCCGCACCAATCTTTCTTTAGCGCGAACCCCCGGAAAGCAGAGCTCTCCGGGGGTTCGTGGTTTCAGGCAGATACGGCGTAAGAATCCGGCGATCCAGCCGCCGGCGGGACGTCACCGCGGGTCAGGGATCCGCTTGGCGCGATGTTGTTGTTGATCCGGAACACGTTGTCTGGGTCGAGCCGATCCTTGACGGCGCGCAGCCGCGCCATCGCCGTAGGGCTGTAGGCGGCCTCAACGTCGGCTGCCTCGTCGGCGGTCAGGAAGTTCGGGTAGGAGACCATGTCGCTGTATGAGGACATGCGCTCTGCCGCCGCCCTGGTCCAGCCCTTCTGCTCTGCGTCCTGGGCGGCGTCAGCCCAGAGTGAAAGCACCTGAAACGACCACTCTTCGTCGCGGTGCCCGATCGCGGAGTGGTCTTCACCGACCGTCGCATAGGTTGTGTGAGCACCGAGCGGGGCGCAGATGATCTGCGTCAGAGGCGCGCGCATGTCCTCACCGAGCGCGACGATCTCCCGCACAGCCTCGTCGCTCAGGTTGTGCATGAACCCACCCTTGAAGTAGTCCCGGTGACCCGCCGGGGCGCCGGGGTCCATTACCTGCTGCAGCTCGGCGTAGTCGACCTGACCGATGTGGTCGACGAGCGGCTCGCCAAGTGCCTCCAACTTCGCCATCGCCGCGGTGCCTTCGTTAGGGTCGCCTGCCCACACCACGATGATCGCCACGACCGCCTTGCCCCTGACCCCTTCAGGGACCCACGGCGCCGGCGGCGCAGTCAGGAATGCGAGCCCGCCACAGAGCTCCTTCGGCGCGGCCATCATCACGTCCCTGAAGGCGCTCAGCACCTCGACACCACGCTCGATCGGATAGAAGCGCTTGCCGCCGTGCACGGTCGGCCCGAGTCGGCGCAGCTGGAAGCGCAACTCGGTCACCACCCCGAAGTTGCCGCCACCGCCGCGCAACGCCCACAGCAGCTCCGGATCGTCGTCGGTGTCGAGCGAGACCCCTGCGGCCGTGACCACGCGGGCGCCGCTCAAGCTGTCCGAGGTCAATCCCATTGCGCGCTCGAGCCAGCCGCTGCCGCTGCCGATCGTCAGTCCTGTGACGCCGGTGCTAGATACCCGGCCGCCGGTGACCGCCAGCCCATGCGCCTGGGTGGCGGCATCGAACTGCTTCCAGGTCAAACCGGAGCCGACCCTCACCGTGTTGGTCTTATCGTCGACCTCCGCGAGCTGGAGGTCGCGGCAGTCGATCACGATCCCGTCATCACAGCAGCCGTGCCCAGGCGCCGAATGACCGCCCGAACGGATCGCGAGCGGCAGGTCGTGCTGCCGGGCAAAGGCAATCGCCGCCGCAGCATCGGCATCCGAAGCGATCAGCACGATCGCCGCCGGGCGCTTGTCAATCATGCCGTTGAAACCGGCGCGGGCGGAGTCGTAGTCGGAGTCGCCAGGCACGATGACTCGGCAGGACACGGAGTCCGCAAGCGCGGACACGTCAAGAAGCGAGCTACTGCTCATGTTGTGGATCTCCTTAGGAGAGATGAATTGGGGGGGGTACGTGAGCTGACCGCGCAGGCGGTCAAGCCGAGCCGACGAGCGGGCGGGTGCCGGGGGCAAACGCCGGGAGCGCGAGCGCTCCTATTAGGCGGCTAAGTGCAGCGTCGCTACGACGCGGTGCCAGATCATGCAACCAATCATCGTCATGAACGCTACAGAATGCGTGCAGAACCGTCAACTGCATGCAGCTTCTCTCCTGGTACCGTGACGTTCGTGACGACCGCAGACCACCAGGGTGTGCTCGCCTTCGGCGACTCGATCACCAACGGCGGCGGTGAGTTGCAGTGGGGCGTCGCGCTGCAGTCGTGGGTCCAGTGGCTCTCACGCGGGCTTGGGCTGCCGTTCACAAATTACGCGGTAGACGGCGCCCGGGTCAGCGATGTGATCGAGCGCCAGATACCGGCGCATCAAAGCCTCAACGCCGTCGGTGAGCCGCGCTACCAGCTCGGCTGTCTCTACATCGGGGTGAACGACGTGCGCTCGCTGGAGTGGGACGCGGCCAGCTACGAGCGCGATCTGACGCAGGCGCTGAGCTACCTGCACGGGCTCTGCGAGCGCGTGCTCACGGTCCTGATCCCGCTCGACCTCGGCCGGCCGCGGGCCGGCGCCAAAGTCCGCGACGCCAACGCCGCGATCGAACGTCAGGCAAAGCAGACCAACTCCCTGCTGCTTGACCTCCGAGACTTCGCCGGCCGCGAGTTCCTGATGTCCGATCACGTCCACCCCACCGCGATGGGGCAGATCGAGATAGCCACGCGCGCGCTTGACGTCCTGAAGGCGAATGGACTGCCCGCGAGAACCCAGCCACGCGCTCTCGCCAACCCTCACGACGGCCCCAAATCGCGCGCTCGCGCGGTCCTCACCTACGCCTGGCGCTCAGCGAAGCAGAGCCTGCGCATCGCGATCTACTCGCGTCTCAGCCGCCGCTGAGCCGGCCCGCCGCCTGCGTAAGCTCGCGCAGCCTGCTAGCGCGCGAGCGAGGAGGGATCCGCTCAAGCGCCCACCGCCAGGCGCCACCGGCGGTTCCCGGCGCGTTCATGCGCGCTTCGCTGCCGAGGCTGAGCACGTCCTGCGCCTGGATGATCGCCGTCCGCGCCGCTGACTTCAGCGTGAGTTCGATCAGCGCCCATGACGGGTCACGCTCGGTGATCTCCAGCGTGTCCAGGAGCCCGGTCACTTCGCTGCGTCGCCCGGCGTCGAGCGACTCATACCAGCCGCGGGCGGTGTCGTGGTCGTGGGTGCCGGTGTAGACGACGCGGTCTTCGAGATGGTTGGCGAAGCGGTGCGGGCTGTCGTCGCGTCCCGGATCGAAGCCGAACTGCAGCACGATCATCCCCGGCAACTTGAGCTCGTCGCGCAGATGCTCCACCGCCGGCGTGATCACACCGAGGTCCTCAGCGACCAGCGCGAGCGTTGTGCCCTGCGCAGCCGAGCTGCCTGAACCCAGCGCCCGCTCTGCAGCGTCGAACAGGGCTCGGCCGGGACCGCGGCGCCAACGCCCGTTGGCCGCGGTGCGCGCCCCTGCCGGAACCTCCCAGAAGGCCACGAAGCCGCGGAAGTGATCGAGCCGCGCGAGGTCGAACAGCGCGGTTGTGCGAGCCAGGCGTTGCACCCACCAGCGGTAGCCGCTGCGCTGCAGGCGTGGCCAGTCGTAGAGCGGGTTCCCCCACAGCTGCCCGGTCGACGCGAACGCGTCGGGCGGCACGCCTGCCTGCACCCCTGGGCGGAAGAGCTGGGGGTGCGAGCGGTGATCGGCGCCACCGGGTGAGACGTAGATCGCGAGATCCCCGTAGAGCCGCACGCCGCGCTCGGCAGCGTACTCACGCAAGGCCCGCCACTCACGGTCGAAGCGCACCTGATCCTCAACCGCGCCGCGACCGGCGAAGCGCTGCCAGTCACCGATCCAGAACCGCTCACGCTCGCGGAACTCGGATATCTCAGCGCTGCTGACCGGCGCGCGGCGATCCGCAAGCAGGCCGGGCCAGGCGGCAAACGCAGATTGCGCCTTGTACGGCGAGCGGTAGCGATCCGGCGGTCCCAGCGGCAGCACCTGCCACCAGCTCTGCCCCGCCTCGTGCAACCAGTCGACGAAACGGTAGGCGTCGCGGCCGAGCGTATGGGCCGGCAGCGAGGTGATATGCAGCTGGACACCGCTGGTGCGATTGTGAACTTGCATGAAGGGTTGTTTACCCGAAGGGGGTGTCGGGTTAGCCTCAGAGCAGTGACTCCTAAGAGCTCGCCACCGTCGCGCATCGTAATCCAGCATCCCGAACCCGTTGTTGACGGCGGTAGCTACGCGATCAAACGCTGTGTCGGCGACACCGTTGACTTCTCCGTCGACATCTTTCGGGACGGCCACGACCTGCTGCGCGCGACCGTTCGCTACCGCGAGCCGGGATCGCGGAAATGGCGGGAAGCCGAGCTCACACAGGTTGACGCGCAGATCGACGGGGTCCGCTGGGCAGGGAGCTTCGCGGTCGATCACGCGGGCCTCTGGCTCTACGACGTCGAGGCCTGGACCGATCGCTTCGGAACCTGGAGGGAGGAGCTGCGGCGCAAGGTGGCGGCCGAGCAGCCCGACCTTGCAGGCGAGCTCTCTGAAGGCGTGCTGATGCTGCAGGAGATCGCCGCCGGAGCCTCCAAGAAGTCACGCAAACTGATTGAGCGCGACCTCACGATCCTCGCTGACGCCGAACTCGACCAGGAGCTCCGCTGTCAGATCGCACTGCAGCACGACCTCTACGAGCTCGCGGAACTTGAGCAGCCGCGGCTCGACGCAACCAACCTCGAGCACCCGCTGGAGCTTGATGTCGCGCGTGAACTCGCCTGCTTTGGCAGCTGGTATGAGCTCTTCCCGCGCTCCTGGGGCGGCCTGCGCGGGGTTGAGGCCCAGCTGCCGGCGCTGGCCGAACTTGGCTTTGACGTGATCTACCTGCCGCCGATCCATCCGATCGGCCATACGAACCGCAAGGGCCGTGACAACACGCTGACCGCCGCGCCGGGCGATCCCGGCTCGCCGTGGGCTATCGGTGACTGGACCGGAGGCCACGACACGATTCACGCAGACCTCGGAACTGTCGACGATCTGCGTTCGCTGACAGCAGCGGCGGGCGTCCACAAGCTTGAGATCGCGCTCGACTTCGCGATCCAATGCTCTGCCGACCACCCCTGGCTGACCGAGCATCCCGAGTGGTTTCACCGTCGCCCCGACGGCACGCTGAAATACGCCGAGAACCCGCCTAAGAAGTACCAGGACATCTACAACGTCAACTGGGACTCGCGCGACTGGCGCGGGCTCTGGGATGCGCTGCTCGAGGTCGTGCTGCAGTGGGTCGACTGCGGCGTAACCGTCTTCCGCGTCGACAACCCGCACACCAAGCCGGCCGCGTTCTGGCAGTGGCTGATCGAGCGGGTGCACCGCCAGAACCCGGACGTGATCTTCCTGGCCGAGGCCTTCACCCGCCGCGCGGTCATGCGCCACCTCGCGAAGATCGGCTTCAGCCAGTCCTACACGTACTTCACCTGGAAAAACTCGCGCTGGGACCTGACCGAGTACGTCTCGGAACTCGCCTACTCGGGCGAGCAGGAGTATTTCCGCCCGAACTTCTTCGCCAACACCCCGGACATCCTGCACGAATACCTACAGGACGGCGGGCGTCCGGCCTTTGAGGCGCGGCTCGTGCTGGCGGCGACGCTGAGCCCGAGCTACGGCATCTACTCGGGCTTCGAGCAGTTTGAGAACATCCCCGCGAGTGAGGGCTCCGAGGAGTACCTGCACTCCGAGAAGTTCGAACTGCACGAGCGCGCGCTCGACGGGCCGCTGCTGCCGATGATCCGCACGATCAACCTCGCCCGCCGCGCGCACCCCGCGCTGCAGCGGCTTTCGAACATCACCTTCCTTGAGACCGAGAACGAGGCGCTGATCGCATACGCGAAGCAGCGCGACGGCGATCTTGTGATCACGGTCGTGAACGTCGATCCGCACAGCACCCAGGAGGGCCTGACGATCATCCCGGCGCATCTCGGCCTCCCCCCTGTGTTCACCGTGCATGACCTGCTCAGCGACGAGTCCTTCCAGTGGCGCATCGGCCCCAACTACGTGCGGCTCGAACCGGGGGTCCGCCAGGCCCACATGCTGGCGGTGGGGCCGGCGTGAGCACCGCCGAATCAGACGAGGTCGGGACCGAGCTCACGGCGGCGCCGCAGCCGGCGCCTTCCTTCGCGCAGACCAGCCAGTGGTTTGAGTCGGAGCCGCTCTGGTACAAGCGCGCGGTCTTCTATGAGATCCACATCCGCGGCTTCTTTGATGACAACGGTGACGGCTCCGGCGACTTCCGCGGGCTCACTGAGAAGCTCGACTATCTGCAATGGCTCGGGATCGACTGCATCTGGCTGCTGCCGTTCTACGAGTCACCGCTGAAAGACGGCGGCTACGACATCTCGGACTTCAACAAGGTCCATCCGGACTACGGCAACGTCGAAGACGTCAAACGCCTCGTGGAAGCGGCGCACGCGCGGCGGATCCGTGTGATCGCCGACCTCGTGATGAACCACACCTCAAGCGAGCATCCCTGGTTTCAGGAGTCACGCTCGAGTCCTGACAACCCCAAGCGCGACTGGTACGTGTGGTCCGACACGGCCGAGCGCTACCAGGACGCACGCATCATCTTCATCGACACCGAGTCGTCTAACTGGACCTGGGACCCGGTCGCCGGCCAGTACTACTGGCACCGCTTCTTCTCGCATCAGCCCGACCTCAACTACGACAACCCTGAGGTTCAGACGGCGATGCTCGACGTGCTGCGCTTCTGGCTCGACCTCGGCTTCGACGGCTTCCGACTCGACGCCGTGCCCTACCTGTTCGAGCGCGACGCAACGATCTGCGAGAACCTGCCCGAGACCCACGACTACCTCAAACGCGTGCGCCGGGAGATCGAAGGCGCCTACCCGGACCGGGTGTTGCTGGCCGAAGCCAATCAGTGGCCGGAGGACGTCGTCGAGTACTTCGGGCCCGAAGGCGACGAGTGCCAGATGGCCTTCCACTTCCCGGTGATGCCGCGCATGTTCATGGCCGTGCGCCGTGAGGAGGCGGCGCCGATCTACGAGATCCTTGAGAGCACGCCGGAGATCCCGCCCAACTGTCAGTGGGGCCTCTTCCTGCGAAACCACGACGAGCTGACGCTGGAGATGGTCACCGACGAGGAGCGCGACTACATGTACGCCGAGTACGCCAAGGACCCGCGTATGAAGCTGAACCTCGGGATCCGCCGTCGCCTGGCGCCGCTGCTCGACAACAGCCGCGACGACATAGAACTGATGACGGCGATCCAGTTCTCTTTGCCTGGATCACCCGTCCTGTACTACGGTGACGAGATCGCAATGGGAGACAACGTGTTCCTCGGGGACCGTGACGGCGTGCGCACACCGATGCAGTGGACCCCTGACCGCAACGGCGGGTTCTCGCGCGCGGATTTCGCGCAGCTTTACGCGCCGCCGCTGATGGACCCGGTTTACGGCTATCAGGCCGTCAACGTCGAAGCGCAGCTGCGGACCTCGAGCTCGCTGCTGCGCTGGATGCACCGCTTCATCGCGCTGCGCAAGGAACACCCCGTTTTCGGGTTCGGAACGTACGAGCCGATCCGCACCACCAACCGGCGCATCTTCGCGCTGATCAGGCGTTTCGAGGACGACGTGGTGCTCTGCGTTCACAACCTCGCTCGAACCGCGCAGGCGGTCGAACTCGATCTCAGTCAGTTCCAAGGACGCCACCCACTTGAGATGCTTGGCCGCTCGCAGTTCCCGCGAATCGGCGAATTGCCCTACCTGCTGACGTTTGCGCCCCGCGGTTTCTACTGGTTTGAGCTAAGTGAGGATGCGGAGAGCGCAACAGATGCCTGAGCAAGCCGGACAGACACAAGAGATCACGGCGCTGCTCGAGAGTGAGTCGCTGCGCGACTGGATGGGCAAACAGCGCTGGTACGCCGCGAAGTCGCGCGGCATCAGCGGCATCGAGCCGATCGAGCACGTGATGGTCGTGGAGGACATCTATCTGGCGCTGGTGCAGGCGCGAGTCGCAACCGGAGCCCACGACGTCTACCAACTGCTGCTGATCACGCGGCCTGCGGGCTCGAGCCCGATCGGTTTTGAGCCGATCGCCCGAAGCGCCGAGCTCGAGGCGTTCTCAGCTCTGACCGAGCCACGCCACGTGCTGAACCTGCTGCGGCTGGTGCTCGAGGACGCCGATATCCAGACAGATTCCGGCCACTTCGCCTTCCGCCACGTTGACGGGGCCTACCGCCCGAGCGAGCACTCAGTGGTCCGCGCGATGGGCGCCGAGCAGTCGAACTCCTCGTTCGTGATCGACGACCGTGTCTCGCTGAAGATGATCCGCCGGGTCGAGTCCGGGATCAGCCCTGAGCTCGAGCTGTTGCGCTTCCTGACCGCGCGCGGCTTCGAGCACATCGCGCCGCTCGAGGGCTGGTACGAGTACGAAGGCAGCTCGCTGGCGTCAACGCTCGGGATCGCCCAGGCGTTCATCCCCAACGCCCGCGACGGCTGGGAGCTCGCGCTTGAAGAGATCGTCTCGGACCCCGAGCAGCTGCTGAAGCGGATCCACAGCCTCGGCCAGATCACCGGACAGATGCACACGGTGCTCGCCTCCGACGCCAGCGACCCCGCGTTCTCACCCCAGGATCCGAGCAGCGAGTCACTGGCGCTGCTCACCGCCTCACTCGACGAGGACATCGATCGCATGTTCATGCGGCTTCCCGACACGGACGTGGTCGCGCCGATCTACGGCTGCGGTGAGGACGTGCGGGCGAAGCTCGCCGCCCGCGCCCAGATCAGCGCCGGTGGCAAACAGATCCGGATCCACGGCGACTACCACCTCGGACAGACGCTCGACACCGACCGTGGCTGGGTGATCCTCGACTTCGAAGGCGAGCCCGCGCGCCCGCTTCCGCAGCGACGCCAGAAGAGCTCGCCGCTGAAGGACGTGGCGGGCATGCTGCGCTCGTTCGCCTACGTCACCTCAGCGGTCGAGTTGCAACGCGGCCACAAGGCCCCTGAGGACTACGAGCAGCAGATGCGCGACGAGTTCCTCAACGGCTATCTGGCCGATGTCGACCCCTCGCTGCTGCCCGGCGGTCGCTCCGCGATCATGAACATCCTCGCGATCTTCGAGCTCGAGAAAGCCGTGTACGAGCTGCAGTACGAGCTCAACAACCGCCCTGATTGGGTAGCTATCCCTGTAGCCGGCATCCGCCGGCTACTTGAAGCCGCATGACCGTCATCAAAGCCGGTGGAGCTGTGACCGCGATCGACACTGCCGAGCTGGACGCACTTGTAAGACGCGAACATTCAAGTCCGCACTCGGTGCTGGGCGCGCACCCGACCGCGGCCGGCGCCACCGTCATCCGTGCGCTGCGGCCGGACGCGCGCTCGATCACCGTTCTGCTCGCCGACGGCAAGACCGAAAAGCTCCACCAGGTTCACGTCGGCGGCGTCTTCGAGGGTGAAGTGGCGGGTGTCGACGAGCCGCTGCGCTACCAGCTCAAGGTCGACTACGACCGCAAAAACTCATTCACGATCGACGACCCCTACGCGTTCGCGCCGACGCTCGGCGACCTCGACCTGCACCTGATCACCGAGGGTCGCCACGAGCGCATCTATGAGGTGCTCGGCGCGCATCCACGCGAGCACCAGGGCGTCACCGGGACAGCCTTCGCGGTGTGGGCGCCTTCGGCCCGCGCGGTCAGCGTCGTCGGCGACTTCAACGGCTGGGACGGTCGCCTCAACGCGATGCGCTCACTCGGTTCAAGCGGGATCTGGGAGCTCTTCCTCCCTGGTGTCGGTGAGGGCGCTCACTACAAGTTTGAGATCCTCGCCGCCGGCGGCGAGCTGCTGCTGAAAGCCGACCCGTACGCGCAGCAGGCTGAGGTTCCGCCGAACACGGCATCAATCGTCAGCGCCAGCCACCACGAGTGGGGCGCACGCGAAGCCGCCTACCAGCGCGCTCGCCGCGAGCACCAGCCCTTCGACCAGCCGGTCTCGATCTACGAGGTCCATCTCGGATCGTGGCGCCGAGATCCGCACGACCCCGAGCGGCTGCTGAGCTACCGCGAGCTCGCGGACGAGCTCGCCTCCTACGTTCAGGACATGGGCTTCACGCACGTCGAGCTGCTGCCCGTGATGCACCATCCCTTCTCCGGCTCCTGGGGTTACCAGGTCACCGGTTACTACGCCCCATCCCCCGTGTTCGGATCGCCGGACGACTTGCGGCTGTTCATCGAGCGCATGCATGAGCACGGCGTCGGCGTGATCCTCGACTGGGTTCCGGCGCACTTCCCGCGCGATGACTTCGGGCTCGCCCGTTTTGACGGCACGGCGCTCTACGAACACGCCGACCCGCGACGCGGTGAGCATCCGGACTGGGGAACGTTGGTCTTCAACTTCGCCCGCCACGAGGTCAGGAACTTCCTGACCTCCAACGCGCTCTTCTGGCTGCGCGAGTACCACGCCGACGGCATCCGCGTCGACGCCGTGGCCTCGATGCTCTACCTCGACTACTCCCGCAAAGCCGGTGAGTGGGTGCCGAACGAGTTCGGTGGCCGTGAGGACCTTGACGCCGTCTCCTTCCTCAAGGACCTCAACACGCTTATGCACGCCCAGGAGCCCGGGGTCATCTCAGCCGCGGAGGAGTCAACCGCTTGGCCGGGGGTTTCGCGTCCGACCTACATCGGTGGCCTCGGCTTCGGCTTCAAGTGGAACATGGGCTGGATGCACGACTCGCTCGAATACTTCGAGCTCGACCCGATCTACCGGCGCTTTCACCATCAGGACCTGACCTTCAGCCTCGTCTACGCGTTCAGCGAGAACTTCATCCTGCCGCTCTCTCACGACGAGGTCGTGCACGGCAAGGGCAGCCTCTATACGAAGATGGCCGGCGACCACTGGCAGAAGCTCGCGAACCTGCGCACGCTCTACGCCTACATGTGGGCTCATCCGGGCAAGAACCTGCTGTTCATGGGACAGGAGTTCGCGCAGGTCGACGAGTGGTCGCACCACCACTCGCTGGACTGGCATCTGCTCGAGCAGCCAGATCACGCGGGTATGCAGACGCTCGTGCGCGAGCTGAACCGCGTCTACGGCGCTGAACCTGCGCTCTGGGAGGTCGACTCGGACCCGGCCGGCTTCTACTGGCTCGAGTCCAACGACGCCGACAACAACGTGCTCGCCTTTGCCCGCACCAGCAAGCACGGCGAGCGTGTGATCGCCTGCATCATGAACCTCTCGCCGTTGCCACGCGAGATGTACCGGGTCGGACTGCCGCGCGCCGGCGCCTGGCGCGAAGCGATCAACACCGACGCTGAGATCTACGGCGGCGGCAACGTCGGGAACTTCGGCACGATCGAGGCCGACGAGCTGCCCTGGGGCGGCCAGCCGTTCTCCGCCGCACTGACCTTGCCGCCGCTCGGCGCACTCTGGCTAGTGCCGGCCGAATGACCGCTGATCCGCTCGGGGCGACCCGATTCCCGTGGCAGCAGGCGCTCGGCGCACGGCCGCTCGATCACGACCGCACCGAGTTCCGCGTCTGGGCGCCGAACGCGGACCAGCTCGCGTTGCGGATCGGTGACAGCGAGATGCCGCTCGCTGACGAGGGTTACGGCATCTTCAGCACGATCACGAGCGCTTCGGCAGGGACCGACTACTGGTTCGTGGCCGATGGCGTTCCGGTGCCCGACCCTGCTTCGCGCTCGCAGCCGCACGGCCTGCGCGGGGCCTCGCGGGTGTTCGCCGCCGAGCCGGCGGCGCCACTCTCGCAGCGGCTGAGCCTCGATCAGCTGGTGATTCTCGAGCTGCACATCGGCACGTTCTCGCAGGAGGGCACCTTCCGCGGGGCGATTCAGCATCTCGATGAGCTCGCGCAGCTCGGCGTCAACGCGATCGAGGTGATGCCCGTCGCCGAGTTCCCAGGCGCGCGCGGCTGGGGCTATGACGGTGTCTACATATCCGCGGCTCAATCTTCCTACGGCGGCCCGGGGCAGTTCCTCGAGCTGATCGGCGCCGCGCATGAGCGCGGCATCGCGGTGATCCTGGACGTCGTCTACAACCACGTCGGCGTTTCCGGAGTCGACGCACTCAACGCCTTCGGCCCTTATTTCACGGGCAAGTACGGGACCCCGTGGGGCAAGGCGATGAACTACGACGATGAGCTCTGCGACCCGGTGCGCGAATGGGCGATTCAGTCGGCCGAAGGCTGGATCCGGGAGTACGGGATCGATGGGCTGCGACTCGACGCCATACACGCGATCCACGACTCGAGCCCCGAACACATCGTCGCCGCGATCACGCGCCGCGTACACGCCGCCGATCCGCAGGCCATCGTGATCCTCGAGAGCGGGCTCAACGACGCCAACGTGATCCGCCCGCGCGATGTCGGCGGCTGGGGCGCTGACGCCGCCTGGGCCGACGACTTCCACCACGCCCTGCGGACCCTGATCACCGACGAGCGCGACGGTTACTACGCGGAGTTCGGGCGCATCGAGCTGCTCGCCAAGGCGTTCAACCGCCCCTACGTGCACGACGGCGGCTACTCGAGCTTCCGCAAACGCCGTTTCGGGGCGCCCGCCCAGGACGTCGCACCCGAGCGCTTCGTGGTCTTCTGCCAGGACCACGATCAGGTCGGAAACCGCGCCTTCGGCGACCGGCTGCCGCCGCAGGCGCGCCCGCTCGCGGCGTTCATGACGCTGCTCTCGCCGTTCACACCGATGCTGTTCATGGGCGAGGAGTACGGCGAGAGCGCTCCGTTTCAGTTCTTCTCTGATCACATCGACCCGAAGGTCGCCGACGCGACCCGCACCGGCCGCCGCGAGGAGTTCGCCGCCTTCGCCTCGTTCGGTCACGACGTGCCCGATCCCCAAGCGCTCGAGACCTTCGAGAACTCGAAGCTGACGCGGGTGCGCGACCCTGAACTGGCCCAGCTCTACGCGCAGCTGATCGAGCTCCGCGGGCAGCTGCCGCCCGGTGATGCCGATGAGATCGTCTTCGACGAGGCCGCTCGCTGGCTGCGTGTGCGGCGCGGCGCGTTTGAGCTGCTGGCGTCGTTCGCGGACCAGCCGACCTCGTTCGAGCTTGCACCGGGGACCGAGTTGCTGCTGAGCACACACCGGCTGGCGCCCCACCCTGAGCTCGGCTGGATCGAGCTTCAGCCGTTGTCGGGGGTGTTGCTTCGAATCGGCGCTGTGTGACAGGCTGTTTCTTTCATGAGTCTTGAAACATGGCCCGGTCGGCCGTTCCCGCTAGGCGCTTGCTGGGACGGCCACGGCACCAATTTCGCCCTCTTCGCAGAGCACGCCGAGCGCGTGCAGCTTTGCCTGTTTGACGAGAACGGCGAGGAGACCCCCGTCGAGATGCCGATGCGGCGGGCGCTGAACTGGCATGTGTACCTGCCCGGCGTCGGCCCCGGTCAGCGCTACGGCTTCCGCGTGTTCGGCCCGTTCGCGCCCGATGAGGGCCACCGCTTCAACCCCGCCAAGCTGCTGATCGATCCCTACGCGAAATCGATCGAGGGCGTTGTCGACTGGGCGCACGACGCGAACGTGCTGCCCTACGTGCCCAACGGCACCGCTGACGCCGACCTCGAGCCCGACGACGAGGACGACGCCGCGGCGGTGCCAAAGTCGATCGTGATCGACGACGCCTTTGACTGGGAGGACGACGCGCCGCCGAACGTCCCGTTCGCCGACACCGTGATCTACGAGACCCACGTGAAGGGCTTCACAGCCACTCACCCGGAGGTCCGTGAGGACCTGCGCGGCACCTACGCCGGGCTCGCGTCTGAGCCGGCGATCGGCTACCTCAAGGATCTGGGCATCACAGCCGTCGAGCTGCTGCCCGTGCACCACAACTCCAGCGAGTCATTTCTGGCCGAGCGCGGTCTCACCAACTACTGGGGTTACAGCACGATCGGCTACCTCGCGCCACACTCCGAGTACGCGGCCACCGGCCGCGCCGGCGAGCAGGTGACCGAGTTCAAGGGCATGGTCAAGGCGCTGCACAAGGAGGGCATCGAGGTAATCCTCGACGTCGTCTACAACCACACGGCCGAGGGCAACCATCTCGGTCCGATGCTGTCGTTCAAGGGCGTCGACAACGCCGCCTACTACCGGCTCTCGGCCGAGGACCCGCGCTTCTACGTCGACTTCACCGGTACCGGCAACTCACTGAACCCGGTGCACCCGAGTGTGCTGCGCCTGATCATGGATTCGCTGCGCTACTGGGTGGTCCAGTGTCACGTCGACGGCTTCCGTTTTGACCTGGCGTCGGCGCTCGCCCGTGAGCTGTTCGAGGTCGACCGGCTTTCGGCGTTCTTCGACGTGATCCACCAGGACCCGGTGCTCTCCCAGGTGAAGCTGATCGCCGAGCCGTGGGACGTCGGCCCCGGCGGCTATCAGGTCGGGAACTTCCCGATCCTCTGGTCTGAGTGGAACGGAATCTACCGCGACTCGATGCGCGACTTCTGGCGTCAGCAGTGCAAGCGCGGCGAGTTTGCGCTGCGCCTCTCCGGGTCCTCGGACCTCTACCAGGCCGATGGCCGCGACCCGTTCGCGTCGATCAACTTCATCACCGCGCACGACGGTTTCACGATGCGTGACCTCGTCTCCTACAACGAGAAGCACAACGAGGACAACCTCGAGGACAACGCCGACGGCACCGACGACAACCGCTCCTGGAACGGCGGCGCCGAGGGCGATACCGACGACCCCGAAGTGCTGGCGCTGCGAGGGCGTCGCCATCGCAGCCTGCTGGCGACACTGCTGCTCTCCCAGGGCACGCCGATGCTGCTGGGCGGCGACGAGATCGGCCGCACCCAGAAGGGCAACAACAACGCCTGGTGCCAGGACGACGAGATCTCCTGGTATGACTGGGAGAGCGCCGACGAGAAGCTGCGTCTGTTCACACGCCGGCTGATCGCGTTGCGCCGTCAACACCCGGTATTCCGGCGCGAGAGCTTCCTGATCGGCAGTGAGGAGGGCGAGACCGATCGCCTGCCCGACGCCTGGTGGTTCCGCACCGACGGGCGCAAGATGACCAAATCTGACTGGGACGACGGCGAACCGGTGCTCGGCCTCTTCCTCAACGGCGACGAGATCCCGAACCCGGGCCCGCACGGAGAGCGGATCCGTGACGACTCCTTCCTGCTGCTGTTCAACGCCCACGGCGAGGAACGCACGATCATGCTGCCGCGCCAGCACTTCGGCGTGAGCTGGACGCTTGAGTTCGCGACCGCGGATCCCGACGCGGAACCCGGCAGCTCGACCCACGCCGCGCGTGAGACGCTGACTCTGCCCGACCATTCGATGGTCGTGCTCAAGCGGGCCGACCCCGCGCATTGAAGCGGTAGATACCGGGTAGCGTCAGAGTCAGTGCACCGCCCACGGAATTCCTAGTGCCCGAGCTTCGCGCGACCTACCGCCTGCAGCTGACGCCATCCTTCGGCTTCGCCGCGGCCCGCGAGCTGGTCCCTTACCTGCGTGATCTCGGGATCTCCCACCTCTACCTCTCCCCCTCGTTCCAGGCCCGGGAGGGCTCGACGCACGGCTACGACGTGATCGACCCCGGCAAGCTCTCGGACGCACTCGGCGGCATGACTGAGTTCAAGCTGCTGGCCGCCGAGAGCGCCGAAGCCGGAATGGGCATCGTGCTCGACGTCGTCCCCAACCACATGGCGACCGATGAGCACAACCGCTTCTGGACCGATCCGAAGCTGCGCGAGCAGTTCTTCGACGTCGACCCGGTTACCGGCCGGCACCGCCGCTTCTTCGACATCGATGAGCTCGCCTCGGTGCGCCAGGAGGACCCGCAGGTCTTCACCGCGACGATGGGTTTTGTGCTGTCGCTCGTGCGTGATGGCCTGGTCGACGGCCTGCGAGTCGACCACCCCGACGGCCTCGCCGACCCGGCCGCCTATCTGGAGGGGCTGCGCGCTGGGGGCGCGCAGCGGGTCTGGGTCGAGAAGATCCTCGATCCCGGCGAGCACCTGCGTGACTGGGCCGTCTCGGGCACCGTCGGCTACGAGTTCCTCAACGACGTGGCCGGCCTGTTCATCGATCCCGCCGGCGAGCAGGCGATGACGCAGCTGTGGACGCGGGTCAGCGACGACGAGCGCGCCTTTGAGGAGCTGGCCCATCAGGCCAAGCTCGAGCAGGTGACCGGCCCGTTCAGGCCCGAGCTCGAGCGCCTGGCCCGCACGCTCGCACCGGGGCGCGATGCTGAAACCGCGGCCGCCCCGCTGGGCGGCCTTGACGAGCTGGCCCACGCGCTCGCTTCGCTGCCGGTCTACCGCACCTACATCGACCCCGCGGCGGTCGTGTACGAGGCGCCCGATCGTGACGCGATCGAGCGCTCGCAGATGCGGATCGCCGTCGCACAGCGACTGCTGCTTGAGATCGAGGCACCGCACGAGTTCGTCACGCGCTTTCAGCAGACGACGCCGGCGATCATGGCCAAGGGCGTTGAGGACACCAGCTTCTACCGCTACTGCCGGCTGCTCGCGCTCTGCGACGTGGGCGGCGATCCGTCGCGCTTCGGTGTCGGGGTCGAACGCTTCCACGCCGGCAATCAGGAGCGCGCTGAACGCTTCCCGGAGAACCTTTTGACGACGATGACGCACGACGCCAAGCGCTCGTCCGACGTGCGCGCCCGCATCGGCACGCTGGCTTCGCTGCCCGCGCAGACCGCGGCGCAGTGGGCCCGGTTCGCGTCGCTCACCGAGCAGTTCCGCGCAGGCGGTGCTCCGGACGACGTTGAGCGGTACTTCATCTTCCAGACGCTGCTCGGCGCCTGGCCAATCGAGACTGACCGAGTCCAGGGCTACATGGAGAAAGCGCTGCGCGAAGCCAAGCGCAACAGCTCATGGATCGAGCAGAACGAGACCTGGGAGGCCGCGGTCAGCCAGTTCTGTGAACGGGTCATGGACGAACAGTGGTTTGAGCGCAAGTTTGGGGTCTTTCTGGACCAGGTCACCGCGCTCGGCCGGCGCTCCGCGCTCGGGCAGCTGGCGCTCAAGCTGACGGCGCCCGGGGTCCCCGACATCTACCAGGGTGACGAGCTCGAGTACCGAGCGCTGGTCGACCCTGACAACCGCCGGCCGGTCGCCTGGAGCTCGCGTCAGTCGTTGCTTGCCGGGCTGCGCAGCGGCGGCTCGGTCGACGCCTCCACCTTGAAACTTGATCTGATCACGCGCCTGCTGCGTTTGCGGGCCGAGCGGCCTGACGCCTTCGCGGGGACGTATGAGCCGCTCGATGCCGGTCCCGCCGGCTGCGCCTTTGTGCGCGGCGGGCAGGTCCTGACGCTCGTGCAGCTGCCGCGGGCCGATTTCGACGGGGTCGCGACGCTACGTGACCCGCCCGCCGGGCGCTGGCGTGACGTGCTCACCGGCGCCGAGCGTTCCTTCGCGCAGGCGCAACCGCTCGCGGAGCTGGTCTCTGAGCAGGGGTTCGCGGTCTACGAGCGCGTCTGATGCGCGTCCTGCTGATCTCCTGGGAGTACCCGCCGGTGATTGAGGGAGGGCTCGGACGTCACGTGCGCAAGCTCGCCGAGCAGCTCGCGGATCAGGGCACCGAGGTTCACGTGCTGACCCGTGGCGGCGGTCAACTGCCGGCCCACGAGATCCGTCACGGTGTCAGCGTGCATCGGGTGAGCGAGCCCCGCTTCCCGCTCGATGTCGACCGCTTCCTGCTCTGGGTGCAGGACATGAACGACGATATGGCCGCGCTCGGGCTGGAACTCACGGGCGGCCGCGGGTTCGACCTGGTGCACTCGCACGACTGGCTGGTCGCCGACGCGGCTCGCCGCATCGCCCGCCACCAGGGACTGCCGTGGCTGGTGACGATCCACGCGACCGAGTACGGCCGCCATCAGGGCTGGGTCCAGAAGCCGCCGCAGTCCGGTATTCACGCGCTTGAGGGCGAGATGGCGCGCGACGCTGACTCGCTGATCACCTGCTCGCAGTACATGCGCGGACACGTCGCACGCATATTTGGCGTGCGAACCTCAAAGATCACAGTGATCCCCAATGGCGTCGATCCGAGTGAACTCGAGGGACCCACGGGCACCGACATCGGCGCGCTGCGCGCGCGTTTCGCCGCCGAAGATGAGCTGCTTGTACTGCTGGTCGGACGGCTGGTCTACGAGAAGGGTTTCCATCTGGCACTCGATGCGCTCGCGCCCGTGATCCACCGTCGCGGCAAGGTTCGCTTCGTCGTGGCCGGAACCGGCAGCGCCGAAACCGAGCTCAAGCGCCAGGCGAAACGGCTGCGGCTTGGCGGCCGCGGCAGCTTTCTGGGCTGGGTCGGCGACGACATGCTGCACTCGCTGTACCGCGCCGCCGACCTCTGCATCGTGCCCTCGATCTACGAGCCGTTCGGGATCGTCGCGCTTGAGGCGATGGCCTCCGGCTGCCTCTGCATCGTCGCCGACACCGGCGGCCTGCGCGAGGTCGTACCAGGCGACGAGACCGTCGGCCTGCGCTTCCCGGCCCGCGACGCGGACGCACTGCGGGTGCTGCTCGAACGCGTGCTTGAGGACGACGGCGAGCGCTCGCGGCTGGTGGCCGAGGCCCGGGAGCACGTGCTCGCGTTTGACTGGGTCGAGGTCGCGCGCACCACGCGCTCGGTCTACGAAGCGATGGCGCCGCAGCAAGCTGCCAGCACCACTTAGACGCTGCGTAGCGAGCTGTTTCAGCTCAGACCCACTTAAAACCTTCGGTCGGCCACGACATGAGATCTTGCCGTGGCCGGCCTGGGGTTCTTTGGAGGAGAGCCTTGTTAGACGAGCGCGGTCGTCTGGAACTGCTGGACCAGCTCGTTGAGTTCGTGGGCTGTGGCCGAGAGCTGCTGGGCCGAGGCTGCGATCTCCTGGGCCGATGCCGAGGTCTGCTCGGTCGAGGCCGAAACCTGCTCAGTCGAGGCCGAGGACTCCTCGGCGACGATCGCGACCTCGTTCATGTTGACCTGCATGTTCTCCGCGCTCGCCGTGACCAGCTGGGCTGTCGCAGCGATCTGGCGGATCTGCTCGCTCATCTCAGCGACCGACGCGTCGATCTGCTCGAAGGTCTCACGGGTGCGCTCAACGACAGTGGCTCCCTCGAGCGTGCGCTTCGCGCCTTCCTCGACGACCGTCACCGAGTGTCCGGTTTCAGTCTGGATCGAGTCGATCAGGCCGGAGATCTCCTGGGCTGCGTGCTCTGACTCTTCCGCAAGCTTGCGGACCTCCTCAGCCACAACCGCGAAGCCCCTGCCCTGCTCGCCGGCACGCGCCGCCTCAATCGCGGCATTCAGCGCCAGCAAGTTCGTCTGTGCCGCGATCCCGGTGATCGTCTGCACGATCGCGCCGATCTGCTCAGACTTCGCTGCCAGCTCGGTGATCGCGGTCGTGACCCGATCTGAGGAGTCGCGCACTGAGCGCATCGCCTCGTTCGCCTCGCCGGCCGCCTCGACACCGGTCTGGGCCAGATCCCGTGCCTGCTGGGCGACCTCGGACGCACGCTGCGCCTGCTCGGCGGAGTCGGCCACGGCGCTCGCGACCTCCTGTGCGGAGCGGCGGACCTCCTCAATCATCTTGACCTGGCGCTCGGCGCCTCCGGCGACGTCACTGACCGCGCGGGCGATCTCACCGGTGGCCTTGCCGGTCTCCTCAGAGGTCGCTGCCATCTCCTGGCTTGACGCGCGCACGACGCCCGCGGTGCTGACCACGTGCCCGATCGCCTGGCTGAGCGCCTCAGCGGTGCTGTTGTAGTCGGCGATCGTCTCGACGATGCTGTCGCGGATGTCGTTGACGGCTTCAAGCACGGCGCCGATCTCATCGGTGCCGGCCTGCTCGATACGCTCGGTCTCCGACTCATAGCGTTGGGTCAGGTCGCCGGCCGCGAAGGCCTGCATGCCGTCGCGTACGAAGCTGACGTCCTTCTCCTGCAGTGAACGGATCCGGTTGAAGACCAGGTCGAGCCGACCCTTGATCGAGCGTGAAAGCGTGACCGCGATGCCGATGCCGATCAGGATCGCCAATACCAGCAGGATGATCCCGATCGTTCGCGCGGTGTTGTACTTGGAGTGGTTGCTCTTGAGCTCGGCCTGAGCCTGCTTGAGCTGCAGGGCCGACCACTTGCCGAGCGTGGTCTGAAGCGCGGTGTAGCTCGTGTAAGTCTTGGAAAGCAGCGCGTCTACAGCTGTTGCGCCCTGCTTGGCTGCCGTCGCGATCTTCAGCGGCTGTGCCTCATAGGCTGCCCACTGGGCTGTCGCGAGCGAGAGGTAATGCTGGTCGGTGGGACCGTCGACGAAGCCGGCGTACGTGTGCAGCAGCTTCTTGACCTGCGCTGCGTCGCCCTGCTCAAGGCCGATGATCTCTGTCTGGATCTTCGCCGGGAACTCAGGGTATGCGTCGGCGGCGCCGTTCATGCCGGACGCCTGTTCAGAGATCAGGTCGATCGTGTGCAAGCTTGGCAGCGCGTTAGCGCCGATGCGATCTCCGCCCGCGTTCACGCTGGCGAGCTGCGTGAGCAGCACGATCCCCATGATCGCGGTGAGCACGAGTACGACCCCGAAGCCTGAAAGCAGCTTCGCCCGAACCGACATGTTCCCCAACAAATTCCTGATCAACGTCATCCCATAACTCCTGTTAGTTCCGAAGCCTCCGTGTACGCCTTGGATCGGCGCTTACAGACCAAACTTGAGTCGGCGCGGCTAGTTCTGAGGCCGATCAATAAGCTTGCGCATGATGAGTTCCGGGGTTCGACTCGAGGGGTTGGAGAAGTCGTTCCGTGGCCCGACCGGTCCGATCCGGGCGGTACGCGGGATCGATCTCTCGATCGCGGCAGGTGAGACCGCGGCGTTGCTGGGCCCCAACGGCGCCGGCAAGTCGACGACGATCGACATGATGCTCGGCCTCGCGAAGCCCGACGCGGGCCAGGTTTCGGTCTTTGGCCGCTCTGCGCGAGAGGCGGTCGACGCCGGCCTCGTCGGCGCGATGCTGCAGACCGGCAACCTGATCCGTGACCTTTCGGTGCGCGAGCTCGTGACGATGATGGCGGGCCTCTATCCGGACCCGATGGACGTCAACGAGACGCTCGAGCTCACGGGGATCGGGGCGATCGCGAGCCAGCGCACCCACAAGCTCTCCGGCGGCCAGACGCAGCGCGTGCGCTTTGCCATCGCGATCGTCTGCAATCCCGACCTGCTGGTGCTCGATGAGCCGACGGTCGCGATGGACGTGGAGGGCCGGCGCGAGTTCTGGAACATCATGCGCGAGTTCGCCTCGCGCGGTAAGACGGTGCTGTTCGCCACGCACTACCTGGAAGAGGCCGACGCCAACGCCGACCGCGCGATCCTGATGGCGCACGGCCGCATCGTCGCTGACGGCCCGACGACCGAGATCAAGGCGCGGGTCGGGCGCCGGACGCTGCGCGCGACGCTGCCGGCGATAGATCCGGCGACGCTTGCGCAGTTGCCCGGGGTCGCCTCCAGCGAGCGCCACGGCGACGCCGTGACCCTCAGCTGCTCTGATTCTGACCAGACGATCCGGGCGCTGCTCCAGGCTTACCCAGAAGCCAAGGACATTGAGATCGTCGGCGCCGGGCTCGAGGCCGCGTTCCTCGAACTGACCGGCGAGCCCGACCTCGAGGACGCAGAGGTGACGGTGCCATGAGCGGACTCGTTTACACGCGCTTCGAGCTGCTGCGCACCTTCCGCAACCGTCGCTTCTGGTTCTTCTCGCTCGGTTTCCCGCTGATCTTCTTCTGGCTGATCGCCTCGCCGCAGCACAACAAGATCATCCCGGGCACCGGTCTCACCTACGCCGCCTACTACATGGTCTCGCTGGCCTCGTTCGGGACGATGATGTCGATGATCTCAACCGGTGCGCGAATCGCCGGTGAGCGCCAGGCCGGATGGACCCGGCAGCTGCGGATCAGCCCACTGTCGGTGCGCTCCTACTTCCGCGCCAAGGTCCTGACCGGATACGCGATGGCACTGCTGAGCCTGGTGCTGCTCTACATCTCGGGCGCGCTGCTCGGCGTCAGCCTGCCGGCCGGGCGCTGGCTCGAGATGACCGGACTGATTATCGTCGGCCTGCTGCCGTTCGCAGCGCTCGGTGTGCTCGTCGGCCACCTGGTCAACACCGACGCTGTCGGCCCGCTGATGGGCGGCCTGGTCTCGATCCTCGCCTTCCTGAGCGGCACCTGGTTCGCGATCAACAGCGGCTTCCTGCACGCCTTCGGGCAGTTCCTGCCCTCCTGGTGGCTGGTCCAAGCCCGCACCGTCGCGCTCGACGGGCACAGTTGGGGCGCCCGCGGCTGGATCACGGTCGCCGCCTGGACCGTGATCCTCAGCGCCGCTGCTTTCTGGGCCTACCGGCGAGACACCGGCAAGGCCTAACGGTTCTCGCCGGTCCGCCGGGGCCGCGGGCGCCGTCACGCCACTCTGGGGGAGAAACTCGGTCTACGGCCGGGTTTCTCCCCCAGAGTGAGAGATTCGTGGCCGCGGAGCGGGTCTCCCGTGCGATTCGGGCCGGGCTACAGCGCGGTGGTGTTCCAGCGCTCGATCACGCGGGTGGCGTGTTCGTGGCCGAGCTTGGCGATCCCTGCGGGGGCGAGCGCGAAGCGCTCGCCCCCGCGCGCCTCCAAATCAACCCAGCGCGCGGTCAAGACCCGCAGCACATGTCCGTGCGCGAACGCGATCGTGTCCCCCGCGCCCTCACCGCCTCCCACCGCGAGCGCGATCACCTTGTCGGCGCGGGCGGCAACCTCAGCCGGTGACTCGCCGCCCGGGCAACCGTCGCGCCAGAGGTTCCAATCGGGGTTCTGCTCGTGAATCTGCGGACTGGTGAGGCCCTCGTAGTCGCCGTAGTTCCACTCGGTCAGATCAGGGCAGATCTCCATGCGGTCACCGAAGCCGGCCAGCTCACAGGTCTCGCGCGCCCGCAGCAGCGGGCTGCAGAGCACGCGCGCGAACGTGACCCGGGCGAAGGCTCGGCGAAGCTCCGAAGCGCGCTCGCGTCCCTCGGCCAACAGCGGCAGGTCGGTGACGCTCGTATGCCGTCCGTTCTCGCTCCACTCGGTGGCGCCGTGACGCACAACCACCAGGGCCGGCTCGCTCATTTTGAAAGTCCTTCCAGCTCTTGAGAGGCCAGTAGACACGCGCCGAGCACTCCGGCGGTCGCGCCCCAACGGGCGAAGCGCACGTTCGCGCGCCCACGCAGACCCGGGTGTGCGTAGCCGAGCGCGATCTCACGCGCCGGTTCGATCAGCAGATCGCCGGCGGCGATGCCGCCACCACCGATCACGACCTCATCGGGGTCGAAGGTGTTGACCGCGTTGGCGATCCCGATCCCGAGCGCGTGCGCCCAGGCGCGCACCACCTTCACCGCCACTTCGTCACCGGCGCGAGCGGCGCCGGCGGCGTCGGCGCCACGCACCGTCTGGCCGGCGGCGACTAGCTTGCCGAGCGCCGAGTCAGGGTTGGCGGCGGCCGCCGCCGCAGCCGAGTGGTCGATCGCGTGCCCGGCGGAGAGCGACTCCAGCGAGCCGGGCTGCGGGAAGCGCTCGCCTGCAAAGGGAATGTCTCCATCGGTCGCGAGTCCGATCATCGTCATCCCGAGCTCGCCGGCGCCGCCGCTACCGCCACGGAAGATGCGCCCATCGATCACGATGCCGCCACCGAGACCGGTCCCGACCGTGAGGATCACGAGGTTGCGGGATACCAGCTTGAGGTTCTCGTCGTGGGCCTCGGCCAGGGCCGCGACGGTCGCGTCGTTGTCAACGAAGACCGGTACGCCCAGGCGCTCACCGAGCACTTTGCGCAGCGCCACTCCCTGCAGCGGGATGTTGGTCGAGGCCGCGATCTCCCCGGTCTCAAAGCGCACGATCGAGGGCACGCCGATGCCGACCGCGTCGTATGGCTTGCCGCCGGCCGCCTGCGCGACCAGCTCGACGAACTGGTCGATCAGCGCCTCGGTGCTCTCCAGTTGCGTCGGCTGTTGCTTGTGCTCCCCTAGCCCGTCAGGCCCCAGCAGCGCGGCGGCGACCTTGGTGCCGCCGACGTCGATCCCAATGACTGTGCTCATAGTCGGGACGCAGCCGCCTCATCCAGCAGCACGGTGATCTCCTCGCAGTGCTCCTTGAGTAGCGAAGCCGGAACGTCATTGGTCGAGGGTGCGTCGTCCGCGAAGGCGGCGGAGATCGCGTCGGCCTTCTCAAGTCCGGTCGCCATCATCAGCACCCGCGAGGCGCGGCTCAGCGCCGCGAAGGTGAGCGTCACGCGTGGCACGAACGGCTCCATGCCGGCGACCGGCACACCGACGACCATGCGCGAACGTTCGTTCAAGGATTCCTGGCCCGGGAACATCGAGCAGATATGGGTGTCGGGGCCGATCCCGAGCAGCACCAAGCCGAAGCGGATCGCACCCGGTCCGCCGCCGACGTGCTCAAGCTCGCGCTCGTACTCAAGCGCGCCCTGCTCATAGCCGCGCTCACCGAGGATGCGCCGGCAGTAGTCGACCTGCACCCCAGCGGCGACCAACGGGTCGAGCAGCGCCGCCTTGATCATCCCGTAATTGGAGAGCGGGTCGGTCGGCTCGACACAGCGGTCGTCGGTGAACCAGAGCTTCGCGCCGGCCCACTGCTCCGGGGAGCCGGTCGCGGCCAGCTCGTACGAGTGCTTCGGGTTAGAACCGCCGGTGAGCACCAGGTCCTCTCCGGTCGCCGCCGCCGCCGTGAGCATGTCGGCGCAGACCTGCGCCGGGTTGTCTACGACCTGAATATCGATGGTCATGGTGTGAGACTCCTTGCTGCCTCTAATGCCGGTCTGTAAGTCGCGTCGCGCAGCAGTGCTTGGCGTACGCCGTCCCCGAGAATTCCTCCCTCACCACGCGATGTCCCAAACATGCGCCACTGCTGGGGCCGCACGCCCGCGCGCTGCTCACGCGCAAGCAGGCCGCCGGGACCGCGGTCCAGCGAGAGTGAAAAGCCGGCGTCACCGGTGACGGTCACGCCTGCGATACCGCGTGTCGCCTGCGGGACCGGGTTGAACTCAAGGCTGATCGAACCACCGCCTGCTTTCTTGGCGGTGCCCCGCAAGGCACCGCCTGGAGCCGGTTCCAGCGCGCCCGGCTGCCAACCGATGCGCGAGGCGAGCCAGCCGATCAGCAGCACCGCGGAGACGACCGAGGCGGGGTTGTAGCGCACGTAGATGCGCTTCAGCGACTGCAAGGCCTCGCGGCGGCTCGGGTTTTCGAAGCTACCGGCCAGGCGCTCGCGCCATGGCACGGTGCGCAGCCAGGCGAGGTCCACCACGTACACGCTTGAGTCGGAAAGCTCTGCAGCGCGCGTCAGCGCGGCTCCGGGACCGTCGAAGTAGACCGGGTCGTCGGTGTCGATCAGGATCACGTCGACCAGCCCGAGCAGCGACTCGACGGCCTCATCAAAGCTGTGCGGCGACCACAGCACCGTCGGCAGCTCGGAGACGATCACGGGGTCGATGATCGTGTCGACGCGGCCCATGTGCTCCCGCCCCATCTCGATCTCGACGCTCTCCCGCAGGACGCCGACGCGCCCTTCGCCGGCGCCGTCACCGGAGACTGTGGCGGTCGCGTCCAGGTGCTTTCGACCCTCCTCGACGGTGCAGAGGATCGTGCGCGAAGGGTGGTACTCACCGAGGCGCTCAAGCCGGTTGACGACCTCACCGCGCCATTCGCGGTCGGCCACAACCACCAGGTTGAGCACGCGTGCGGGAACGAGATTCTCGTCGGCCGCGTGCTGCTCGCGCAGCAGCTCGCGCAGCGCCGCCTCTATGTGCTCAGGCGTCGTATCAGCTTCAGACCAGCGCGCTTCGCTCACAGTCGCCGCCAGGCGCAGCCTTCCAGCAGCGCGTCGGCCTCATTCGGGCCGGCCGAGCCGGAGGGGTACTGCGGGATCGGCGAGGTCGTGTCGGCCCCCCAGGCCGACAGGATCGGATCGATGATCCCCCACAGCGCCTCGATCTCGTCGTTACGCGTGAACAGCGTCGCGTCACCGCGCATCGCGTCCATGATCAGGCGCTCGTAAGCCTCGGGCGACTCCGACATGAACGAGGTGCCGTAGTGGAACTCCATGTTCACCGGCCGGATCTGCATCTTCGTACCGGGGATCTTGGCTCCGAGCGAGACCGAGACGCCCTCATCGGGCTGCACGGTCAGGATGATCTGGTTCGGCTGCACGCCGAGCGAGCCGCTGCTCTGGAAGGCGAGGTGCGGTACCGGACGCAGCGTCACCGCGATCTCGGTCAGCTTGCGTGATAGGCGCTTGCCGGTACGCAGGTAGAACGGCACGCCCGCCCAGCGCCAGTTGGAGACATAGAGCTTCAGCGCGGCGTAGGTCTCGGTGCGCGATCCCTCGGCGACACCCGGCTCCTCCAGGTAGCCGACGGTCTCGCCGCCGGAGACGACACCCGGGCCGTACTGGGCCCGTACCGCCATCAGTGCGACCTCGTCGAGCCGCGGCGGCACGATCGCCTCGAGCACCTTGACCTTCTCGTCGCGCAGGCGGTTGGCCTCGAACGAGGTCGGCGGCTCCATCGTCAGCAGCGCCAGCAGCTGCAGCATGTGGTTCTGCACGAGGTCGCGCAGCGCTCCCGAACCTTCGTAGTAACCGGCACGGGTGCCGACGCCGATGTCCTCGGAGGCGGTGATCTGCACGTAGTCGATGAAGTTGCGGTTCCAGACCGGCTCGAACAGCGCGTTGGCGAAGCGCAGCGCCATCAGGTTCTGGACCGTCTCCTTACCGAGGTAGTGGTCGATGCGGAAGACCTGTGACTCGTCGAAGTGGTTGCGCACCGCCTCGTTCTGAAGTCGCGCGGAGGCGAGGTCGTAACCGATCGGCTTCTCGATCACGACCCTGACATCGGCCTCCTCGGCGGTGTTCAGACCCGCCTCGCCGAGGTTCTCGACGATCACCGGGAAGAACTCGGGCGCCGTGGAGAGATAGAAGACGCGGTTCAGCGGCGTGCCGAACTTCTCGTCCAGACCCTCCACGGCTTCGCGCAGGCGGGCGTAGAGGTCGGCGTCGTCAAACGCCCCCCTGATGTAGTGCACGGTCTCAAGCAGACCGTTGAGCACGTCGGCGTTCGGGCGCCGGCGCGAGAAGCGGTCGACCGACTCACGTACGTGCTCACGGAACTTCTCGTCAGTGCTCTCGCCGCGCGAGATGCCGATCAGTTCGATCCGCTCCGGCAAAGCGCCTTCGTGCGCGAGGTTGTAGATCGCGGGCAGCAGCTTGCGGCTCGCGAGGTCACCCATCGCCCCGAAGATCACGAGCACCGTCGAGCGCACAGGTAGCCGCTCAAGGCCCTCGACCAGCGGGTTCTCCGACAACTGGTAGTCCGACTCCACGGCGCTCAGGGCTTAGCCCTCCAGCAGCGCACTGATGCGCGCAGTCAGCGCCCGGATCGCCTCGGCGGGCTTGCCTTCCAGCGCGACCCGTTCAGCGGGCAGGTCGTGCGAGCGCAGTGTCTGCAGGTTGCCGGCGGAGGCCGAGTCGATCAGCGTCGTGAAGTCGTACGACTCGCCGGGGATCGCGACGCTCGCGTCCGGTGTGTTGACGAGCTGCAGGAAGCGGCCGTTGGGGGCGCCGCCGCTGTGCTCCTGGCCGGTCGAGTGCTGGAAGCGCGGGCCGTAACCGAAGGTCGTGGCGACTCCGGTCTTGTCCCTGATCAGCTCGCGCAGCTCGGTGACGGCCTCGTCGATGCCCTCGTTCTGAGCCCCGTGCGTCGGCAGGTAGGCGAGGATCGCCACGTAGTGCGGCGGCTTTGCGTCGCCGATCAGCGCCTTCAGCGTGGCGTCGTCCGCTGAAGCGAGCTCCGGCAGCGAGCCCGAGTTCAGCACCTTGCTGGTGTTGTCCTTGGCCTCCTGCACGTTGGGCTGGTCGAACGGGTTGATCTCAAGCGCCCAGCCGGCGACAGCCACGGCGAACTCGGCGATGAAGAAGAGCCGTCCGAGGTCAGTCGCGTCATGGGTGCTCACGGTCAGGGTCGGGTGACCGGCGCCGGTGAGCTTCTCAACGGCGGCGTCGAGGTCCTGATCGGGGCTATCCACGTTGCGCAGGTAGACGAACACGCGGTCATCGCCGTAGACCTCGGGATCGCCGATCGGCTCGTCGGCAACCGGCAGGATGCCCTTGCCCTGCTTACCGGTCGACTCCGCGACCAGCTGCTCGACCCAGAGGCCGAAGCTGTCGATCGGCTGCGAGACGATGAAGGTCAGCTTGTCGCGGCCGTGCTTGGCCAGCTCGCCGATCGTCGCGCCGAGCCAGAGGCCCGAGTTCTCTTCGGCCGAGTTGAAGTGCGAGCAGCCCTGCTCACCGACCTGCGAAGACTTCAGCAGCGCCTCAATCGGCACCCCGGCGAGCGCCGCCGGAACCATGCCGAAGTACGAGAGCACTGAGTAGCGCCCGCCGATCTCCGGCGTGTTGAGGAAGGTCTTGCGTAGGCCGTCGGTCTCCGCAAGGGCAGCCAGCGGGCTGCCCGGGTCCGTTACGACCACAAACTGCTCGGGCTTCGCCTTGGCCTTGAAGTAGCGGTAGTGGGAGAGCGTCTCGATCGTGCCGCCGGACTTCGAGGAGACGATGAAGACGGTCTTATTGAGGTCGATCGCGTGCTCAACCGCGAGCACCGCGTCGGGGTGGGTCGAGTCGAGCACGGTCAGCTTGAGCGCGCCGGCCTGGTCACCGAATGACTGGCGGATCACTTCCGGGCCGAGCGAGGAGCCGCCCATCCCGAGCAGCACCGCGTCGGTGTAGCCCTCGTCGTGAAGCTGCTTGGCGAGGCCGGTCAGCTCGCCGACCTGCTCGAGCATCGTGTCGGCGACGTTAAGCCAGCCGAGCCGGTTCTCAATCTCGGGGATGCCGGGGCCACCCCAGAGCGCCTGGTCGTGCTTCCAAACGCGTTGGGCGACGTTCTCGGCAACAGCCTGCTTGATGCGGGCGGTCTCAGCCGCCTCGAACTCCGGCGGCAGGCTCGCGTCGATCGCCGGCGGGCGTGAGGTGACGACGGCCTGGCGCGACTTGTCGATTCCGGCGATCAGGCCCTCCATCGCATCCACGAACAGCGTGATGCCCTCGGTCAGCAGCTGCTCGGTGACCGCTTTCATGTCGATCCCGGCCGCCGCCAGGGCGGCGAGGTCGGCGCTCGCGTCGAGGCGCGCCGTGGCGCCCGGCACGGTTCCGTGATCGGCGACCGCGTTGAGCGTCGCCAGCGGCATCGTGTTGACCGTGTACGGCGCGATCAGCTGGTCTACATAGAGCGTGTCCGGGTAGGCCGGGTTCTTGACGCCGGTCGAGGCCCAGAGCGGGCGCTGCACGGAGGCGCCGGCGGCCGCGAGCTTGTCCCAGCGCTCGCCCTCGAAGATCTCCATGAAGCGCGCATAGGCGGCGCGGGCGTTGGCCAGCGCGGCCTTGCCCTTGAGCTTGACGGCGTCGCCGCCGATCGCGTCGAGCTGCTTGTCGACCAGCGAGTCGACGCGCGAGACGAAAAACGAGGCGACCGAATGCACGTCAAGTGACTTGCCCTCGGCGTGGCGCCGTTCGAGGCCCTTGATGTAAGCCTCGGCGACCTCCGCGTATGCCTCGACCGCGAACAGCAGCGTGACGTTGACGTTGATGCCCTCGTAGATCGCCTGCTCGATCGCGTTGACGCCCTCGTGCGTGCCTGGGATCTTAATCATCACGTTGGCGCGGTTGACCGCGTTCCAGTAGGTGCGCGCCGAGGCGATGGTGCCCTCGGTGTCACGCGCAAGGTCAGGAGCGACCTCTAGCGAGACGAACCCGTCGGTGCCACCGGTGCGCTCGTGCACGACCGCCAGCACGTCAGCCGCGGCCTGTACGTCGGCGACTGCAAGCGTGTCGTAGATCTCCTTGGCACCCTTGTTTGCGCGCGCGAGTTCCTCGATCGCGTCGTCGTAATCGGAAGTGCCGAGGATCGACTTCTCAAAGATCGACGGGTTCGAGGTGACGCCGTGCAGGCTCTCCTCCTCGACCATGCGCTTGAGTTCGCCGCCTGCGACCAGCGAGCGGCCGAGTTGGTCGAGCCAGACCGCGACCCCAGCGTCGCTGAGTGCCTTCAGTTGTGGGTTCACATCGGCGAGCGTGCT
This sequence comes from Solirubrobacterales bacterium, assembly GCA_003137075.1. Taxonomy (GTDB): domain Bacteria; phylum Actinomycetota; class Thermoleophilia; order Solirubrobacterales; family Solirubrobacteraceae; genus Palsa-465. Next base: position 11,330 of record PLES01000074.1, on the reverse strand, counting down.
CATCGGATCGATCCTCTTTCGTTTCTCTATACGGCAGCGGCGCGCTTGATGGTGGCGCGTGCGGCGTCGGCAACTTTTTCAGACGTAAAGCCAAAGTGTGGGTAGAGCTCCTCGATCGAGCCGGAGGCACCAAAGCTGTGCATGCCGATCGTCTCGCCGAGGTCGCCGACCCAGCGATGCCAGCCGAAGGTCGCAGCGGCCTCGATTGAGACGCGTGCGCGCACCGCCGGCGGCAACACCTGGTCGCGGTAGTCGTCGGGCTGCTGCTCGAAGTGGTCCATGCAGGGCATGCTGACGACGCGCACCTTGACGCCCTCCTGCGTGAGCGCATCGGCGGCCGCGAGCGCGATCTGCACCTCGCTGCCGGTCGCGATCACGATCACGTCCGGCTGCCCGTCAGAGTCACGCAGCACGTAGGCCCCGCGCTCAACACCGTCAGCGGGAACCGAGCCCGGCTCGAGGATCGGAAGATCCTGGCGGGAGAGGATCAGCGCCGACGGGTGGTCCATCGAGTTGATCGCATGCTTCCAGGCGAGCACCGTCTCATTGGCGTCAGCGGGACGGATCACCGAGAGATTCGGCATCGCCCGCAACGCCGGGATGTGCTCTATCGGCTGATGCGTCGGGCCGTCGGAGCCGAGCCCGATCGAATCGTGGGTCCAGATCCATACCGATGGCAGGTGCATCAGCGCTGAGAGCCGAACCGCGCCGCGCATGTAGTCAGAGAAGGTCAGGAAGGTGGCACCGAAGGCGCGGAAGCCGTGCAGAGAGAGGCCGTTGACGATCGCCCCCATGCCGTGCTCGCGCACCCCGAAGTGGATGTTGCTGCCGGCGAACTGGTTAGTCGTGACGTCCCCGTAGCCGGAGAGGTCAGTGTTGTTTGAGCTGGCGAGGTCAGCCGAACCGCCGGCCAACTCCGGTACGCCCTTCGCAACCCATTGCAGCGTCTTGCCCGAGGCCGAGCGGGTCGCCATCGGCTTGTCGCTCTCGGGGTTGAAGCTGATCGGCTCGCTGTCCCAGCCGGGCGGAGGGCCGCCCAAGCCGACGATCCGCTTCAGTTCCGCGGCCTTCTCCGGCTCGGCGGCGGTGTACGCCTCGAAGCGTCGCTCCCACTCGGTCTGTGCCTGGGCGCGGTCCTTGGTGGCTGCGCGCCAATGCGCGAGCGCCTCATCCGGCACATAGAAATGCTTGTCCGGGTCCCAACCGTAGGCCTCTTTGGTGAGGCGAACCTCTTCCTCACCGAGTGCCGAGCCGTGCGCCTTGATCGAGTCCTGTTTGTTCGGGCTGCCGTAGCCGATGTGGGTGCGGCAGATGATCAGGGTCGGCTTGTCGGCGGCGTCCTTGGCGCGGTTGGCGGCCTCGACGAGGTTGTCGGGCGAGATGTCCTCGCCGACGTCGATCACCTGCCAGCCGTAAGCCTCGTACCGCGCCGCGACCTCTTCGGAGAAGACCAGCTCGGTCGGGCTCGCGAGCTGGATCTTGTTGTCGTCGTAGAAGACGATCAGCTTGCCGAGCCCAAGGTGGCCGGCGAGCGACGAGGCCTCGGAGGAGATGCCCTCCTGGATGTCACCGTCGGAGGCGATCACCCAGGTGTAGTGGTCAACGACGTTGTGGCCAGAGACGTTGAAGCGCGCGGCGAGCATGTGCTCAGCCAGCGCCAGGCCGACCGACATTGAAAGTCCCTGCCCAAGCGGGCCGGTCGTGGCCTCGATCCCCGGCGAGTCGTTGCGCTCCGGGTGGCCAGCGGTCGGCCAGCCGAGCACGCGGAAGTGCTCGATGTCCTCAAGCGTCATCCCGTAGCCCGAGAGGAACAAAGTCGAGTACAGCAGCATTGAGGCGTGGCCCGCTGAGAGGATGAACCGGTCACGATCGATCCAGTCGGGATCGGCGGGGTTGTGCCGCATCAGTCGCGTGTAGAGCGTGTACGCGACCGGAGCGAGCCCCATCGGTGCCCCAGGATGGCCCTGGTTGGGCTTCTGGACAGCGTCCATTGCGAGCGTACGGATGGTGTCGATGCACAGCTCGTCAAGCGAAAGACGGTCCTCGGTCGCGGTCAATGTATCGGCTCCTTTTGCTGCTGGAATTGTTACTAAGCCTCAGCATAAACTCTCCCGCCTATGAGGACGTCAAGCATCGGTGAAGAACGACATAGGAGGCGTAAAGGCCGCCGTCTGATAGAGGGCGGAGTGGTGCTGCTCGGCCTCACCGGCGCCGGCCTCGCGGTTGAGCTTCGCCATCGCCGACGGCTGGCTTCGGACCCCTTGAGAAGCGTGCTCGCGACTCCGCTGAGCGGTGAGGCTGTGCCAGTTACCTCAAGCGACGGGACGTTGATCCACGCCGAGCTCTTCGGGCCTGACAAGGCGCCGACGGTCGTGTTGGTTCCGGGCTGGACGGAGACGCTGCAGATATTTGATCTGGTCACGCGCAGGCTGCTCGACCGTGGATTCCGGGTTGCCAGCTACGACCTGCGCGGGCAGGGAAAGAGCGGCGCCCCGGTCGATGGTGACCAGTCGATCGAGCGCTACGGAGAGGACGTGGAGGCGGTTCTGGCGGCGGTCGCGGACGGACGCGAGGACGTGGTCATCGCTGGGCATTCAATGGGCGGCATGTCGATCATGGCCTGGGCGGCGGCCTTCGATGTCGCGGATCGCGTCCGCGCGGCCGGCCTGCTCAACACCGGTTCGGTGGGGCTGGTCGACTCGAGCACGCTGCTGTCCGGCAGGATCCCCGCCGGGGCGCGCGAGCGGATCGGCGCGAAGTTCGTCCTCGGTGCGGCTCCTCCCCCGCCTATTTCGACCCCTTTGAGCCGCTCGTTGCTGCGCTACGCGGCCTTCGGCCCGACCGCCACGGAGGGACAGATCGCGTTCTTTGAGCGGATGAGCTGGGAGTGCTCGGCAGCGGTTCGGATCGCCGCCGGCACGACGCTGGCGACGCTGGACGTGACCGCGGGTGTTGCGCGACTCAACGTGCCCACCTTGGTGCTTACGGGAGCCCAGGACCGACTCACCCCGCCGGTGCTCTCACAGCAGATGGCCGAGATGTTGCCTAACCCGGTTGAGTTGAAGATCCTGCCGCAGACCGGGCACATGAGCCCGCTGGAGCGGCCCGGGGAGCTGGTCGAAGCCCTGGCGAGTCTCGCCGAGGATGTCGGGTTGACTGGCAACGGTGGGGCTGCCGGGTAATTACTGGTCGCGCCCGGCTCCCTGTTGGGCAGCTAAGCGCCGGTGGTTTCGGTGTAGGGGCGCAGGTCAGCGACGATCACAGCACCGGAGTTGGTGGTTCTCGGACCGTGCTTTCGCTCTTCGTAGACCGCCAGCACGATCGCGTTCTGGATGTCGGCCGGGATCCCGACGCCTGCCTCACCCTGAATGTTGAGGCCGACCTTGGCGTTCGTGGCCGTGAGATGCGAGCTGTGCTTGTAGCGCAGCCACACCTCGTAGTAGCCACCGCTGGGCGGCGCCGGCATGTCGGCGACCAGCAGCTCTGCTCGGGTGCCCTGAATCTTCACCACCGCCCCGCCGCCCTTCCATCCCGCTTCGGCGCGGATGTAGGCGATCGAGTTGGACTCGCGGGTGAGGATGTAGGTCATCATCGCGACCACCAGGAGCGCAGCGACCGTGATCGTCACCGAGGTTGGGATGCGGCCGCTGCGGCGACGCTTGGGGCGTGGTTTGTCGTAGCGGGCCTCGCGACCGTCGTCATCGCCGTCCTCACCGCCGCCGCCGGCGATCGCACGCAGCCGCGGCAACGGATCGGTGGCCTGCTGAAGCTTGAAGGCTGCGTTCGATCGCTCACTCACCGGCTCCTGCTCACGGGGCGTCTGACGTGTCGCAAGCAGCGGCACTGCCTCTGCCGCTGACTCGAGCAGCTCCACCTCCTCGGCGCAGGCTGCGCACCCGCGCAGGTGAAGCTTGAACTCGGCCAACGCGGTGCCCTCGAGCTCGCCCAACACGTAAGCCGTCGCCTCATCACGCCGGTCGCACTCGATAGCCATGACCACGATTATCGGCCGCGGGCCAGTCGCGCTGGAGCACCGCCTTCAATGGCGGGCCTCGCGAGTCGCAGCAAGCGGGTTATCATCGACCGACCACGGGGAGTGGCGCAGTCTGGTAGCGCACCCGGCTGGGGGCCGGGCGGCCGCAGGTTCAAATCCTGTCTCCCCGATTGAGTGAAAGTCCCGCTAACACGCGGGACTTTTTCTTTTGCCGGACATGAGAGGCAAGAGCGGTTTTGTTCCAAGTTTGTTCCAGTCCCCGAGGCTCGGGAGCGCCCCTGATCGCCTGCTGCGTCCCGCGCGGTGCTCCAACAGGCGACGTTCATCTGTCTGCCACGCGCCTGTCTGGATACGGGCTTTGCGCGCGGAGGGGGTCTGTGAAGGGTCGTTCCGAGATGCCCGTGCCGCCACGGATGCAGGGCCGGTTGGTCGGCGCGTTCGTTGCCCGCGCGGCGCCACTTTGGCACGCCGCTGGCGCTGCCGCTGGTCGCCACCGCCGTGGCGGCGGTCAGCCGTCGGCGCGTGGTGAAAGCACCAAGTGCTCAGAAGTTCGTCATCCGGCTGGTGGTTGGCGGCGAAGGCCGGCCGTGATTGCTCGGAGAGCGGCGGCGGCTTGGCGTCGCCCGCGGGAAGGTTGCGAGTCGGCGCCAGCCGTCATCGCGGCCTCGCAGAGCGCGCTGAACAACAGACGGGCGAGCATCTCTGTTGGCTGGGGGGCGAGCTCTCCGGTCCGGTGAAGGGTGTCTAGTGCCGCGAGTAGCACGGGCAGCCCAAGCTGCTGGTCGATCTGGCGGCAGCGTTCAGCACCGAGCGCGGCCGGCGCCTGCTGGAGCAGGGATCGGTGCACGTTGTCTGCGACCGTGCCGTCGACGTACGCCGCCAAGGCTGCGTCAAGCTGTTCCCAGGGGTCGGCGCGACCTGCGGCCGCGGTCGCGACACTCGCGAGCAGGTGCTGCTGGCGGTCGCGGAACACGGCTTCGAACAGCTCCGCCTTGTCGGCGAAGTGATGGTAGACGGCGCCCTTGCTGACCCTCGCGGTGCGGGCCACCTGGTCAATCGTCGTCGTGCTGAAGCCCCGTTCAGAGAACTGCTCGGCGGCCGCTTCCAGGATCGCGGCGCGGGTCAGCTCCTTGTATTCCTCACGGCGGCCCTTGACAGCCATCTCGACCTAGAGCATAGTCACCGACTATGAGTCGGTCAGTGACCACTGGTCTTGCGCACTTGGAGACGACGATAGGATCGATCCGCTACTGGGATAAAGGACGCGACGACGCTCGCCCCCGACTGCTGTTCCTACAAGGCCTCCTCACCGGTCCGAACGCATGGGACGGCGTGGTCGCGACGCTTGGTGAGCGGCACCGATGCATCACGGTCGACTGGCCGTTCGGCGCGCACAGCGAGCCGATGCGATCCGGCGCCAATCTCTCGCCGCCACGCCTCGCGCGTCTCGTAATGGAGGTCCTCGACGCGCTCGCGCTTTCCACTGCGGTGCTGATCGGAAACGACAGCGGCGGAGTCGTCGCACAGCTCGTACTCGCCGAGTCCTCGTCGTATGGGCAGGGCAGGACCGCCTCTTCCCAGCGTCACTCGGCGAGCGGCTGGCGAACGCATTCCCACAGGGCCTGTTGAGGATCGTCCAGGAGTCCGGCACCTTCATCCCCTGCGACCAACCCCAAGCGCTCGCCGAGCCGATCACCGACTTCCTCGACCCCGCACCCACCGAATGACACCAGAAGAATTCCCGCGACTGTTCACCGAAGGCTGGACGCTCCCCAAACCCCAGCCGTTCCTCGATTACTTCCTGCCGCTGATCCACCCCGACGCCACCTTCACGCAACCGATGTTCCCAGCCGCTCACGGCCACGCCGAGATCGAGCGCCTCTTCCGCCGCCTATTCACGCTGCTCCCAGACCTGACCGCCATCCCGCACACGACAGCTGTCGACGCCAACCACGTCTACATCGAATCCGACTGCACAACCACGCTCGGCCGCAAACCCCTCAGCTTCCAAGTCTGCGACCAATTCACGATCCAAGACGGCAAGATCACCACCCGCCGCTCCTACTCCGACCCGCTCCCAACACTGCTCGCCACACTCCGCCGCCCGCGCAGCTGGCCGACGGCGCTCAAGAGCCAACGGCGATAGCGCTGACCGAGTCCGTGGACCGCGCGACCCAGATCATCTGTCACGTGCGTGCCACGCCGACGATCCCGGTCGGGCCGGCCTCATCCTCGGCCCAGTGCTCAAGAAGCGATCGGCGATCTGCTGAGCGCCGACTGACCAGCCGCGCAATGCCTTCTGCGCTGGGGCCCGCTCACGCTGCGGATACGACCAGCTCGGGCTCAACCTCAGGTCGGATATCGATCTTGAACTCCAGCCCGAGGCGGGAGGAGAGCCGCATCAGCGTCTCCATGCGAGGGTTGCACTCCCCCGGCTCCAGGCGGGCGATCTGCGGCTGACTGATGCCGACCAGCTGAGCAAGCCCGCGCTGCGAGAGACTGTGCTCGCCTCGATACCGAACGATGGCGATGGCCACGGCACGGGCCAGAGCGGTGCGCTCCCATTCAGCGCGAAACACCGGAGGTGCGTTTTCAGTCAGAGGGCTCAATTTCGTGGAGCCTGCTTGATGGCCGCCGGGTTCAGCGCCAACGAGGTCGCACCCGGGCCACACTCGTCCCGGCGACACTCGTCGCGACGTTCCTGACCTCAGTCGCGGGGATCACCACCTACCACGTCCTGCAGCTCAGACATGGCGGCGCGATAACCCCGACCAGGCAGTCGGCGCGTTCATGGGAGCCAGCGGATTCGCCGGCAGCTACCTCGGTGCCGCCCGGCCGGCGCTCGCCAACACCTGACGTTAGGTCAGCTTCTCGGGAGACGTCGAGTCCGATGCGCTCCCTGCTGCCTTCTCCTCCTGCAGCCAGCGTGGGGCGTGACGAGCCGCCCACGACTCCGTGACCCAGCCTTTGAACATCGATCGCAGCGCGTCGCGATGGGTCACGGCGAAGGCGATGTGTCCGAAGACCACGACGAAGATCGCTGCTGCGAGCACGTCATGGACGAAGGTCGCCCCGGTCCGCCAGTCGAGCGGAAAGAACCGGAACCACTTCAAGACGATCCCGGACCCGAGCATCACGGCGATCGAACCGCCAATGAAGATGGCGTTCAGCTTCTGCCCTGGGTTGAACTTGTCGAGTTCGGGGAGCCGTTCTCGCCCGAGCCCTCGCAACCAGCGGGTCTCTTCTGACATCCAAACGTTGAACCGGCGTACATCGCGACGGAACCGCGCGCCCCAGGAGCCAGCGAGCGAGATCAGGAGCGGCACCGGGAGCGCGATCCCAGACCACGTGTGGATCTGGACGATCAGCTCCCGGCGGCCCACGAGCGCCTCCACCCCCGTGAAGTAAAGAGGCAACGCCGTCACCATGAGGATCGCGAAGAGCAGCGCGTTGATCCAGTGCGCGGCTCGCTCAACGCGGTCAAATCGCAGCAGGCGTCCGTCGCCCGGGTTCGAGTCTGAGCGAAGCCCGGTGCGCTGGTCAGCCGGCCGATTGATTGCCACTCTCCTCGGTCCCACCGATCCACGCATCAACGGGGTAGCCGTTCTTCTCCCAATAGCCCGGCTCGGCCTGCTCAACCACACGAATCGACCGCAGCCACTTGAGCGACTTGTAGCCGTACATCGGCGCGACGTACAGCCGCACCGGCCCACCATGCGCAGTCGTGACGGGGGCGCCGAGCATGCGATAGGCGACGATCACGTCAGGAAGACGAGCCTGGTAAAGCGTGAGACTCTCAGTATCAGCCCCGTCGTAGGAGTCGAACTCAACCCCTCCGGCACTGGACTGCACTCCCGCCGCGTCGAGCACATCGGACAGCCTGACGCCCTCCCAATGGACTTCCGGAACCCGCCACCCAGTGACGCACTGAAAGTTTTTCACGAGTTTGGTGCTCGGCATCGCCTCGATGTCATCCAGGCTGAGACCGAGCGGACGGTCTACCAAGCCGGTCACCTGCAACTGGTACTTCTCCCGAGAGATCACGGGAAACGATCCCGTGATCGTGTAGATCCGAAAGCGATCGCCGCCGGGTAAAAGGCCGCCGAGCCCCGACCCAAGCGCGCTCCCAATGATCTTCTGCACCCCGGAGCCAAAGACCACACCCCCCGCACCGAGCGCAACCATACCCAGAAACACCCGCCGACCCATGCGGACTGGACGCGTGGAGACCGCAGCCGGCAAACTATCCAAGGGCTGCTGGCCAGGCCCGTCAGGCGTCATCCCACATCACCGCCCAGTCCCCCGGTCGGTTGGCGTCTATGTAGAAGACCCATCACCTCAGCGTAGAGCGAGACCTGTTCGGCTACTAAAGCGCTCAAACCGCGTGAGCCGACGAGCGCGAGTTGACCCGGTCGCTACCAGCGGTCCCAGTGCACGAAGGTTTCCAGCGGCGGGCGCGGCCCCGGCAGGAACTTCGTTCCCTTGGTGTAGGCGACCGGGATCAACGCGGCCTGCAGCACGTCAGGATGCGGAATGCCGATGATCTCGGCGAGCTCGGACTGAAACGGCGTGATCGTCGTCCAGACTGTGCCAAGACCACGAGCACGCGCAGCGAGCATGAAGCTCCAGGCCGCTTGGATCACAGATCCCCACGGCCCTGGTGTCGTGCCATCTCCCGCATCGGTGGAGGCATCGACGCACGGAACTATGAATGCGGGCATCCGCGCCAGCTTCTCGCTGAACTCGACCCGGCCCTGGTACGTCGCGCTCGCGGCGTCTCGCTCAGGACCAGCCGGAAGCGCTTCGGCCTCGGCACGCTGTCGCTCGAGGAAGCCAGCCTTGGCGCGCTGGTACACCCCCGCGACCTGCGCGACCTGATCTCGATCCGTGACCACCACGAAGTGCCATGGCTGTGAGTTGCGACTGTTCGGTGCCTGCTGGGCTAGCCGCAAGCACTGCTCGAGCACAGCACGTTCCACCGGTCGGTCAACGTCGAGCCGGCGCCGCACCGCGCGGGTAGTCGAGAGCAGCTCATCAGGGGTGAGATCGAGGGTCATCTTGCCTCCCAGTCGTGATGGGTGCTGCCGGGGCAGTACCCGAACCCATTTTCTTAAAACGCCGAATCGATCTAAGTTCATCAAATCAATCGATTGACTTCAGTTCATAGACCCCTCGGAGGTCCAGGTCCCGACCGCGTCCCTCTCCGCCAGCCGGTCATCAGCAACCGCTGCGGCGGGATGCGTAGGTACCCGTCGCAGAAATCGTCAATCCGCCGAACAACAGGCGGACGTCACGCTTGGCGAGGACCCGCCTGTAGGACTCGAACGAACCCTCGACCTTCCCGATCATCCGCGGGAGGCTATCCAGAGCCTCACGAATAGTCCGTCGCGAGATGTGGCCGCGACGCCAGAGCCGAGCGTTCAGGCCGGATTCGCGACAAGCGTTACGACGGAAAACGCTTTGCCCGACGCGAGCGAAACGACCCGCCTGTTGAGTTCCTGAAACCGATATGCACTGGCGACGTCGACGAAATCGTCGGCGTCGACATACGTGAAAATCGTTGCCAGCTCGTCGAGCGTGGCGAACCGGGTCGGTGAGAGCGCGCCAAAGCTCGCGGACGGCTGCTGTAGGACTGCTACGAGTCGGCTCCCTGGCCGGCTTAGCCCGCGAATGTTCCCAAGGGCGATCCGCACATCCAGATACTCGAAGACCAAGCCGCCGTATACGAGGTCCACCGGCGCCATCGACGGCATCGTGCCGCCCAGGTCCAGGCACTGCAGTTCCAGCGTGGGGAATTCGGCCGTGAACCGCTCCGCTGCTCTAGTCAGATAACTCTGGTTGATATCGATGCCGACCAGACGCTGGACATCCGCGGAAGCGGCCCGCTCGAAGCCGTTGCCGCCCGCACAGCCAAGGACCGCGACGCTGCGTGGGCGGCTGACCCGGACCGCATGCTCAAACTCGTCCGCGAGCATCGTCGCCTGGCCGACGCTCGCCTGTGCCATGTGCGACTCATAGTCTTCGAGCGGGACCTCATACCAGGGGTTCATCAGCTTGCGGACCTCCGCGTCAGGAGCGCTCGTAACGTCCGATCAGCATCAGCGCGAGTTCAGCATCAGCTGGCACCGCGCTCACGATCTCGCAGCTGAGCGTCTGCCCCCGGAGGCCAAGCCGCATGACGGTGCGGCCGCGTTCGCTGCGCCGCTCCAGCTCGAGAGTGTCCTGGCCCCAACGCGCGATTCCCGGCTCGGCGGGCACGAAGCCATACGAGTCGAACCACCACCAGCCGTCGCCCGCGACGACACCGTGCCCAGAGAGGGCGGTCGACCCATCGCGTGTCTCCGCGTAGTCGATCACGATCACGCCGGAGGGCGCGGCGCTGATCGCGAACTCCCCGTCTGCAGTCCCGGCCGGTGTCCACGCCGTCTCCAGCAGTTGCTCACTTCCGATCCAGGTTCCGCATAACGCCAATAGTTTGCTAGTACCAATCATTTGCCGTACCTTAGCATCCACGTAGATGCCTCGCCCCCAACGCCAGCTCGTACCGCTGCTGCAACTCCGAGAGGAGTGAGTCGTGCCGATCGGAACCTCAGCCGCGGTCGGCATCGCGCTGACGGACCTCGTGATGGTGCTGACCCCTGGGCCGAACATGATGTACCTGGTCTCGCGCAGCTTAAGCCAGGGGCGCCGCGCCGGACTCGTGTCGCTGGCCGGCACGTTCGCCGGCTTCGTCGTCTACATGACGATGGCCAACCTCGGCTTGGCCGTGGTTTTCGTCGCCGTCCCCTGGCTNNACCCAACCGCCTTCGACCCCGACCAATGGATGAAGGCCATCAAAGCCGCCGGTGCCACCTACCTCGGCTATCTCGCGTGGCGCGCGTTGCGCCCCGACGGCGCAGGAGTGTTTGAAACCCGCGTGCTGCCAGGTGACTCGAACTGGAAGCTCTTCCGGAAGGGGCTCATAACTAATCTGCTCAACCCCAAGGCCGCGATCATCTACCTCGCGCTGATCCCACAGTTCATCAACCCCGCCCGTGGCCACACCGTTCTGCAGGGGTTCACGCTCGGCACGGTGCAGATCACGGTGAGCATGACGGTCGACGCGATGATCATCCTGGTCGCCGGATCGCTCGCCGGCTTCGTCCGGACTCGGCCTGAGTGGGTCACGTGGCAGCGCCGGATTACCGGGACCCTGCTCGGAAGCGTCGCCATCCTGATCGCCCGAGAAGTTCCGACGCGCGCGGATTTAGGGCGAGTGCCGCGCGACTACCGCGCTTCGGTCGCCAGGCGAATACCGAAACCGATCAGCACAGCGCCGGTGACCTGTTCGAGACGA
>PLES01000150.1 GCA_003137075.1 Solirubrobacterales bacterium | reverse complement strand
AGCAGGCGCGCGCGGTTCTTGCCGAAGCTCAGCGCCTTGTTGCCGCCGGACTGCATCTGCCGCAGCATGAAAAACCATATTGCGCCAAGCAGCAGGAACGGACCGATATTAAACAGAAGCTGCAGTAGCAAACCGTTGCTCTGCGCATCCTTGAGTTGGATGTCGACCTTCGCGGCGTGCAGCTTGTCGATCAGCGAGTCCGTGCTCGCCGAGATCGTGGTGTGGAACTGGTCCTTGGAGCCGACCATGTGGCCGCGCAGCTCAGTGCCCTGAATCGTCACATCATGCACTTTGGTGGCATCGATGTCGTTGAGCAGGTCGGAGTAACCGATTTCCGTATCTTTGCCGCCCATACCGGCGCTCTTCTGCACCACGCCCCAAAGGACCATAAGGCAGACAAGAATAAAGACCCAGAAAATGATGGTTTTAACGCTCGAATTCACCGGAACTCCTCTTCTTGTGACCGGCGCCGGGGATACAACTTGGCCTCATCCCAACAACGCCTGCGTACTCTCTTTGACTACCCACTGCGGCTTAAAGTTAGGAGACTTGAAAAACTGGCTCCAGGCATTCACGGTAACGTAACAACCGTAAGACACAGTAACCTCGATTGTACTCCCAAGCGGGCCAAACACGTTTCATTCTGTGCCATCCGGGAAGATTTTCGATATCTCCATTTCAAAGTAGCCCCCTGCTATATTCCGGTCGCTGTTTCGGTCAACGACCCACTGCAAACTCCGGAGCGTGGGGGTCGATGGGGGCAGCGGTAATCGTAAAACCTTGATCACAATCAACTTCTACGCCTTCCATCCAGACAATGTTCCCCTCAAGTTCCAGAACCGGCCAAACTGCCCGGGAACTCCCTTTCACTTGTAGACGTTCCAGAACCTCTTTTATTTTGCGCGGCCCGGAAGAATGGCGGAGCTTGACCCGGTCTCCCGCTCTCCAGTTGCGCAAAAGGGCCGTGCGGGGAGAGCCTTGGCCAATATCTCTTGCTGCGCTAACCGGTTCAGCGATTGCAATCCGGAGATGGATTCCGAACTCCGCGGCCTCGACTTCCCCGGGGATAGCAACAGCGTAGGTGATACCGGTTTTTGCAGGGCCGGCAGCGGAACTGGCTGCGGGGCTGGATGGCGGGCGAGCATCGAGCCGCAACTCGCGGGGAGTTCGCTCGGCGTGCAGGCCGTGCCCCAGCTCGAGTCTTTGGCCCGAGCGGCCGCTAAGCGCCAGGGCGCGAAGGGCTTCCCGCGCTTCACCGACCCGAATCTGCGCGGGCCCGAGCAGTACGCGGATTACCTGAAGATGGCGACCGAGCGCAGCCTCGAGCGCTGCGGCCTGGGCCACTTTGATCTGCTGCTGCTGCACAACCCGGACCGCATCGGTTACACGAGTGACGAGGTCTGGGACGGCATGCAGGCGCTCAAGGACTCGGGGCTGACACGCCGGATCGGTGTCGCGCCAGGTCCCGCCAACGGCTTCACGCTCGACCTGATCGACTGCTTTGAGCGCTTCGGCGACCGGATTGACTGGGCGATGGTGATCCTCAACCCGCTCGAGCCCTGGCCGGGTGAGTACTGCCTCGCCGCCGCGGCCAGCAAGGACATCAAGGTGATCACGCGCGTTGTGGATTACGGCGGTCTCTTCTTTGATGACCTGCTTCCTGGACAGCAGATGGTCCCGCATGACCACCGCGGCTTCCGCCCAGACGGCTGGATTGAGGCCGGACGCGCGCGTTTTGAGCAGATGCGGCCGATCGCCGAGCGTGCCCAGCTGACGATGGTTCAGCTCGCCTGCCAATGGAACCTCGCCCACCCGGCGGTCAAGACAGTCGTTCCGACGCTGATTCAGGAGGCCGGTCCGGACGCTCGCCCGGTCGAGCAGAAGCGCGCCGAGTTGGCAGCGTTGCCCGCGGAGCAGAGACTCGGCCAGGCCGATATCGACCTGATCCGGGAGATCGGCGACAACACCGGCTCGATGGCGCTCAAGGGCGCCCATCCGCTCTATGAGGGCGACGAGCGTGCCGACGGTTGGGCGATGGACGATCGCTTGGAAGACGTCGCCCGGCGCTGGCGCATCGAACCCGCCCGGGATCTCGTCAAAGCCTGAGCGTGGCGGCCGTCGAGCTCTGCTTCTAGGCTGAGTCGATGCTTACCGTCTTCGGCGCCTGTGCAGTCAGCTTCATGATGGTCATGTACGCGTTGGAGCGCCGTGACCCCAGGTTCGTGATGGCCTTCGCCGTTGGCTGCTTGTTGTCCAGCACCTACGGCTTTCTCGCTGGAACCTGGCCGTTCGGGGTCGTCGAGGCGATCTGGGCGGTGGTCGCCACGCGGCGATATGCAGCACTGCGCGCCGAAGCCGCCGGCTGAGTCAGCCGGCGAACACGAAGCGGTTCAAACCGCCGCGCTTTCCGTCACGCCTGAAGTTCGTGCGCGCGAGCAGGCGCTCGGAGTCGGCGTTGCCCGGATTCACCAGTGCGCAGACCCGCTTGACGCCCTGCTGCGTCGAGGCCCAGGCAGCCAATACGCGCACGGCGTCTGAGGCGAGCCCGACGCCACGCGCGTTCGGCACCAGGGCATAGCCGATCTCAACCTCCCCGGTACTGTCGGGATCGCCGTGAAAACCGGCGTCTCCGACCGCGACGCCATCCGCCAAGCGGATGATCACGTAGGCGAAGAACGGCCCCAACACGTCTCCGGCTTCGTCGGCCGCGACGATCTGTCGCAGCGCCTTGAGCAGCGAGTCGAGCGGGAACCCCTGCTCCCAGGGCAGGTCTGGCTCTGGCACTCCGGCGAGCATCGAGCGGGCATGCACCGGCGTGATCGGCTCCAGCCGAACCAGCTCACCAGACAGCGAGGGACCCCAGAAAGCCGAACCGATTGCCATCGGTGAGCACCTTAGGCCCTACCGCGGTACTCGAGACGCTTACGTCAGCAGTTGAACGGGCCGCCGTTTGCGAGGACTTCGTGGCGCCGGGCGACGATGTCCGGCAGGTCGGCGGGGCTGACAGCCGCCTGGACGCTGAGGTACATGCCGAACGCGAAGAACTCGTCAATCTCGTCAAGCGTCGCCCCGGAGATGTCCATCACCGACTGTTTGAGCTGCTTGTAAGACGCACCGACCTGCGCACCGATCACCTCGTCGTCACAGGCTGCGTAGGCCTGCAGCTGCAGCATCAGCATCAGACGATCGGCCCCGAGCAACTGGACATAGCTCTCGCCGATCGCCTTCAACACGGTCGTGCCCGGCTCTGCGGTGGCCGGGTCAAAGCCCGCTGCTGCCGCGACGAACAGCTCACCGACGCGGCTGAAGCAGCGCTCGATCGCGGCGATGAAGAGATCGCGCTTGGTCGGGAACAGGCTGAACACGTAAGGCTGGGCGACTCCAACCCGGCGCGCGATCCGGTCGACCGGCGTGCCGTGCAAACCGGTGTGGGCGAACTCCTCGATGGCGGCGTCGATCAGCGCGTCCCGGCGCTCTGCCGCGGGGACGCGCTGGCGCGCTGGCTTTGAACCTTCGGCCGGCTCGCGGACGCTCGACATAGCTCGATCCTACGCCGCCGCGGGGGCGGAAGCCTGGACCGAGGCTGACTGCTTGCGTGCACCAAACGGCAGCGCCGCCGTGATCAGGGCGCCGGCACCAAGCACCGAGGCCCCGACCCACATCGTCGGGATCAGGCCGTTGACGTAGTCCTGCGGCGAGGCGTAGCTGCCGTGGCTCGTGAACACGGTTGAGAGCACCGAGATGCCCAGCACGCCACCGAGCTCGCGGAAGGCGGCGTTGGCCCCGGACGCCACCCCCTCCAGGGAGGTGGGCACCGTGCCGAGCACGACCGACGCCAGCGGTACGAAGAAGAGGGTCATGCCCACGCCGCACAGGACGAACGGCGCCACCATGTCGCCGTAGGGCGTGCCCGGCGCCAGGATCGACGCCAGCCACGCCAGCCCGGCGGCCTGCAGGACCAGCCCGGTCACCACCAGGGGCTTGCCGCCCCAGCGCTCGGCCAGCTGGCCGATGAACGGGGCCAGCACCATGGTGATCGCCGTCCACGGGAGGATGCGCACACCGGCCTCCAGCGGCGAGTAGCCCTGCACGGTCTGGAGGAACTGGGTCAGGAAGAAGATGGCCCCGAACATCCCGAAGCTGAACAACATGGCCGTCAGGTTGACCGCCGTGAACCCCCGACGGGCGAAGAGCCGCAGGTCGAGCATGGGGTGGTCCGACCGCAGCTCCCAGGCCACGAAGGCGCCCAGGGTCACGGCCCCGACGGCGAAGGAGGCCAGCACCGAGGTCGAGGTCCAGCCGTGCGCGTTGCCCCGGACCAGGCCGAGCACCACGCCGAACAGCCCCACGCTGACCAGTCCCACGCCGGCCAGGTCCAACGGCGCCGACGAGCCCCGGGACTCGGACAGCCGCCAGCGGGCCAGCGGGACCAGGGCCACTCCTACCGGGACGTTGAGCCAGAAGATGTACTGCCAGGNNCAGATCCCCAGGGCGGCGTTGCGCCGTTCGGGACGCACCGCCGCGCTGAGCAGCGTGAGCGACAGGGGCATGATCATCGCCCCACCCGCTCCCTGGAGGGCACGCGCGGCGACGAGGAAGCCGATGGACGGGGCCAGGGCCGCCGCCGCCGACGAGGCGGTGAA
>PLES01000087.1 GCA_003137075.1 Solirubrobacterales bacterium | reverse complement strand
CCCGCGACGCTTCGGCACCGGCACGTTGCTTGGGTCGACCGAAGCACTCAACTCGTACTTCGCCTCGCGGCTCGGCGCCGAGCCGTTGACGCCGCACTTCACCGCGGCCTACCTGCGCGACCAGGCGCGCGGGCGAACCGCGCCGATCAAGTCGTTCATCCTTGACCAGCGCCGGATCGCCGGTGTCGGCAACATCTACGCAGACGAGGCGCTCTTCCGCGCCCGGCTGCATCCGCTGCGCCCAGCCGGAGAGCTCAAACCTGCACAGTGGCAGGCGCTCAAGGACGCGATCGAGGCGGCGCTGCTCGCCGGTATCGACGCCAAGGGCGCGTCGATCGATGACTATCGCCACATCGACGGCGCCCGTGGCAGCTTCCAGGACCTCTTCCTGGTTCACACCCGTGCCGGTGAACCGTGTCCGAACTGTGGGCACGAGATCCGCAAGCTCGTGGTCGGCGGCCGGGGGACATACGTCTGTGAACGCTGTCAGCCCCGGCCCCGGCCCCGACCCAGAACTCGCTGAGCGAACCGGTGCTAGACCGCCTGTCGGCAGGTCGAGAGGGTGTAGCGACCGCTGGTGCCGGTCGCCGAGTTGTTCTCCGCCGCGAAGAGCCGGTCCTCAGCGGCGTGCAGACACCCGACCGATGTACGAGCTAGACCGTCGCAGCGAGCCGGNNGCGAGCAGCTCGGGCAGGCGCCCGGCGCGGTCAGCGGCCAGCAGCTGGTCAAAGCCGCCGATCGACTGTCCGTCAATCACGATCTGGGGGAACGTGCTCATGCCGGTGATGCCCGTGAGCTTGTTGCGACTGTCCGGATCGCGTGCGAGATTGATCTCTTCATACGCAACGCCCCGCTTGTCCAGGAGCGCCTTGGCGCTACGGCAATAAGGGCACATGTCGGTGGTGTAGACGATGACCGGTTTCATTACTTCACAAAGGATAGCGTGGCTGGCTCGCTGAAGACGGAGGCGCTGGTGCTGCGTTCGATCCGTTACGGGGAGGCCGACCGCATCCTGCACCTATACACGCCCGCCCACGGACGGGTTGGCGCGATAGCCAAGGGCGCTCGCCGCTCAAAGAGTCGCTTCGGGGCGCGCCTCGAGCCGTTTATGCAGGTCAACCTGGTACTGCACCAGGGGCGGGGCGATCTGCACACGGTGACCGGCGCGGACACGGTCGCGGCGCGGCCGGGGCTGCGTGACAGTGCCGAATCACTTGACGCCGCCGCGCGCGCCTGCGACGCGGTATCGCGGCTGTTTGAGACCGATGACCCGCACCCCGAGGTCTACGCGCTGCTGGCCAACGAGTTGACGCTGCTGGCCACCGGGGCAGCAGCGGCCAGTCCGGAGAACGCGCTCGCCTTCCGCCTCAAACTGTTGCTGGCGGCCGGCATCGTGCCTCAGCTTGGATCCTGCGCGAACTGCGGCGAGCGCGAGCACCTCAACGGTTTCTCGGCCGCGGCCGGTGGGGTGGTCTGCAGCTCCTGTGAGTCGGCCGCATTCCCGCTCGAGGAGGAGGCGTACCAGTTCCTGGTCGCGGCGATCGGGCAGCCGCTCGCCACAACTCTGCACGCATCTCCTCGGGCATTGCAACTCGCCGAGCGGGCGATCCGAGAAACAGCTGAGCATCACGCACAGGTACGTCTGCGGCCGTTGCCGCGGGCCGCGTGACGCCGCCCTTCAGCGGCGCCTCAATCGCTGTCAGAATCGGTGTGTGAGCACGGCTCCGACACACCCCACAGGAACGGTCGCGGAGCGCTTCGCGGCGCGGATCATCGCGCGCGAAGAGGCTGACCTCTCGCCGCTCGCGACGCGCTCGTACCCGGCGCTGCGGGCGATCGCCGAGCCCGACTGCGGGTTGCGCACGCCGTTTCAGCGGGACCGTGACCGGATCGTGCACTCAAAGGCCTTCCGGCGGCTCAAGGACAAGACCCAGGTCTTCGTGCTGCCGGTCGGCGATCACTACCGCACCCGACTCACCCACACGCTTGAGGTCACTCAGATCTCGCGTACCGTCGCGCGGGCGCTGGCGCTGAATGAGGACCTGGTCGAGGCGATCGGGCTCGGTCACGATCTCGGCCATCCGCCGTTCGGCCACATCGGCGAGCAAGCTCTCGATGAGTGTCTATCCGAGCGTTTCTCAGAGAAGTTCTGGCACAACGAGCAGTCGCTGCGAGTCGTGGAGGTGCTTGAGCGTGACGGCGCCGGCCTGAATCTGACCGATTCCGTTCGGGACGGGATCGTCGGCCACTCCGGGCGCGCTGATGAGCCTGCGACGCTCGAGGGCTGGATCGTGCGTCTGGTCGATCGCATCGCCTATCTCAACCATGACATCGACGACGCCGTGCGCGCCGGTGTGCTCTCGCCGGCCGACCTGCCGCCGGGAGCGATCGCGATTCTCGGCCCGAGTGGCTCGAAGCGGATCGACACGCTCGTGCACGACATGGTCGAGCACTCGGCTGCGGCGGGGCGCATCGTGCAAGGCGAGGAGATCGGAGGGGCGATGTCAGAGCTGCGGACCTTCATGTTTGACCACGTCTATCTCGGTCCCAAGGCGACCAACGAGCGCGAGAAGATAAAGGCCGCGATCCATACCCTGTTCGACTACTTCTGTGAGCACCCGGAGCAGCTTCCAGGCTCGATCCCAGAGGGGGCGGTCGCGCGCCGCGTGACCGACCATGTCGCCGGCATGACCGACCGCTTCGCGGTGGCGCAATTTGAGGCCTTGACGGTCCCGACCGCGTTTTCACCGTGAGCCGCTACACAGCTGACTCGCGCGACAAGGTGCGCGACGCGGTCGACATGCTGGCTGTGGTCGGGGCCAAGGTCGAGCTGAGCCGTAAAGGCGTCGACAGTTACTTCGGCTGCTGCCCATTCCATGACGAGCGCACCGCGTCGTTTCACGTACGCCCCGATGAGAAGCACTACCACTGCTTCGGCTGCTCGGAGTCAGGCGATCCGTTCGACTTCGTGATGCAGACCGAGGGCCTCGACTTCAAAGGCGCGCTGGAGTCGCTCGCGGACCGCTTCGGGGTGAAGCTGGAGACCGAGGAGGAGTCGCCTGAGGCCGCCGCCACAAGAGCACGACGTGAACGCCTCTATTCGCTGCTGGCCCGGGTGACGACGTACTACGAGCGCTACCTCTGGGAGGCAGGCGAGGCAGCCCCGGCGCGTGAATATCTGCTGGGGCGCGGCCTCCAGGAGGACGTCCTGCGGGAGTTCAGGGTCGGCTACGCCCCACAGTCGTGGGACCGCATAGTCCTAGCCTCGCGGCAGGCCGGTTACAGCAACGACGAGCTGCTCGCCGCGGGTGTCGCCCAGCCCAAGCGTGACAAGCCCGCTGAGATGCTTGACCGCTTCCGCGCCCGGATCATGTTTCCGACCAGTGATGCGCGTGGGCGCGTGATCGGCTTCGGGGCCCGCACGATGGGCGGCGAGGATCGCGGCCCGAAGTACCTCAACAGCAACGAAGGCGAGCTCTACCACAAGCGCTCGGTGCTTTACGGGATCTCAGTGGCCCGCCCGGTCGCCGCCAGGGCCGGCCGCATGGTGCTGGCCGAGGGCTACACGGACGTGATAGCCCTGCATCAGGCGGGCGTACGCAACGCGGTGGGGATCATGGGCACCTCGCTGACCAAGGAGCAAGTGGCAGAGCTGGTCCGCTCGGTCACGGTCCTCGATCTCTGCCTGGATGCCGATAACGCCGGTCAGGAGGCGATCGTCCGGGCGGCGAGTCTCTGCGCCGACTCCGGGCTTGAGCTGCGGGTCGTGCCGCTGCCACCGGGCGCGGATCCCGCTGATCTGATCGACAGCGACGGCGCTCAGGCGCTGATGGACCGGATTGCGACCTCGGTCCCGTACGTCGTGTTCGAGGTGCGGCGGATCCTGGAACGCGCGGACCTCGGCACGGCGGAGGGCAAGGATCGCGCGATCGCCGAATTGCGCCCGGCACTCGCCCCGGTGCCGGCCAGCGTGCTGCGGGACGAGCTGGTGCGCAAGATCTCCGGGACGCTGGAGCTCTCCGAGGTACGGCTGCTGACGCTGCTGGGGGAGCCGTCCGCGGCCGGCACACCGACCTACGGCCACCGGCCCACCTACTCCGGGAGCGAGGGCGGCGGGTCGCGCCCGCAGGCGCGACCCGTGGTCGCCCGCGGGCCGCAGCATGAACGCGACTTCCTGGCCATCTGCGTGGCAGCTCCGGAGGCCGGATCGGCTGTGCTCAAGCGGATCGACACTGACCAGCTTCTGACAAACGAGGTCATGCGCCGTGCCGCCCGGCATCTGGCCGAGCACCTGCCCAACACGGCGATCGAGCCGCCGGCCGATGACCCCGAGCTGGTCTTCACGCTCACTGATCTGTTAGACCGTGCCGGGCGTGGCCGCTCGGTCAGCGGCGACGAGGTGGAGCACGCGCGGCTGGTGCTGGAGCGCGATCGGCTCGAGCTCGAGAAGAAACATCTTCAGGGTCGCGGCGGTGCCGGGGCGTTCAAAGTCTCGGCTGAGTTGCACGTGGTCAAGGAGGCGCTCAGGGCAATAGTCGCCCGCATCGAGCGCCCGATCTGAGCCGTCTGGGGTCACCCTGCCCGGACCGCGTTTTCCGGTGGCGGCCGATACAGTAAGGGCCACCACTGGGGAGTAGCTCAATCGGCAGAGCATTCGGCTGTTAACCGAAGGGTTGTGGGTTCGAGTCCCACCTCCCCAGCTAGTGGAAAGCCTCGCGACCGTCGTGATTGACGTGTTTTCGGGCCGGGGCCGCTAGCTCGATGCAAGCTGTTCAACCAGCTCCGCCGCCCGCGTCGGACCGTGATGAAACGCGGCCCAGGCGGCAATTTCTGTCGCGCGGTCCGCGTAGCCGCCACGATCTGAGAGCGTGCGTTGCACCGCGAGTCGCACGGTCAAGGGGCTCAGCAGCCGCCAGGGCAGCCGCACACCGACGCCGGCCCAGTCGATACGGGCGGCGTTCTCAGCCATGTCGCCGCTGTGCGGCACCGCCACCACCGGCACACCGTTCGCCAGCGCGCGGGCGACCGTGCCGTGGCCCGCATGGCAGACGACAGCCGCTGCGTATGGCATCGCCTGCGCATAGGAGAGCCAGTTGACCAAGCGCGTGCCGGCGGCTGCGCGCAGCGGCCGCGTCAACGGGCGGGCGTCGAGCGAAGCGAGTACGCGCACATCGCTGCCGGCCAGTCCCGCGATCGTCGCCTGCAAAAGCCGTTGCTCGGGGTCGTGCGAGGTCGACGGCGCGACCAGGACAAGCGGCCGGTCGCCCGCGGGCATGCGGGCCTCAGCGTCGGCCCGCGGCTCCCAGAGCAACGGACCCACGACATGCACGTGCGCCGGCCAGACACGCGGGTATTCGAGCTGGGGGAAGGAGGCGACCAGGCAGAGGTCCGGGCTGAGCCCGCCGTGCAAGCGCTCCAGCGGCGGCAGCCCGACGCGCCGGCGCGTCTCGTTGAGCTCCGCGCGTCCCTGGCTCAAGCCGCGCTCCAGCGGAGCTTCAAACAGACCCCAGAACGCGCGACCGCGAGCGGTCTGGGGCAGCCGCGCCCCGATCGAGTAGGGCGGGAACCCCGCTGCGGCGACCGGGTAGAGGTGAGGGATCAGCGTCGCACGCGGGATCCCCTCGAGCTCGGCGGCCATCGCCGGGGCCAGGGTGAGGATGTCGTGCACGACAACGTCCGGCGCCTGGGCGACGATCGCCTTGCGGGTCGGTGCGGTCGCACGCACGACCGCTTCGTAGGGCTTCAGCGGTTCCTGACCAGACGCGGGGAATACCGGGTATTCAGGGGCCGCGACGAATTCCATCCCGGCCGACCTCACCTGGGTGCGCCAGCGCTGCCAGGTCTCAAACGTGACGTTGTGTCCGCGCTGCACGAGCCGCTCACCCAGGGCCAGCATCGGGAACGCGTGTCCCGGAGCTCCGAATGCGCCGAGAAAGACCCTCAAGGCTCGAGCCTCACGTCACCAGCTCAGCCAAGGTACGCATCTGCGTGACCTGATCCTTTTTCGAAGCCGCGAGTGGAGATGCGATCAAAGTGCCGACACCGGCGTCGCGAAAAGCCGCCAGCCGGTCAGCGACACGGTCACGCGGCCCGACGAGGCATACCTGATCGATCAGTGCGTCTGGGACGGCGAGGCACGCCTCTTCGCGCTTGCCGGCCAGGTAGAGGTCCTGGATCTCGGCGGCTTCGCGCTCAAAGCCATATTGTTGAACGAGCGTGTTATAAAAGTTCTGCTCACGCGAGCCCATGCCGCCGACGTAGAGCGCCAGCCCGGGCCGCATCAAGTTCCGCGCGGTCTCGAGGTCATCGTTGATGTGCACACTGACCGTGGGCGCGATCTGAAAGCCCTCGAGTGAGCGTCCCGAGCGTGCCGCGCCCTCCTGGAGCAGCGGCTGGAAGAGCCCGACGTGCTCAGGCGAGAAGAAGGTCGGCAGCCAGCCATCGGCGATCTCTCCAGCGAGACGCGTGTTGTTGGGGCCAATCGCCGCCAGGTAAAGCGGAATCCGCTCCTGCTTGGGGCCGATCGTTAGCTTCAGAGCCTTTCCGGGACCGTCGGGCAGCGGCAGCTCTAGCGTCTCGCCCTTGTAAATCAGGCGCTCGCGACTGAGCGCCAAGCGCACGACATCGAAGTACTCGCGTGTGCGCTGCAACTGCTTGCCGAACCGCTGGCCGTGCCAGCCCTCAGCGACCTGAGGCCCGGATGTGCCGAGCCCGAGGATCATGCGCCCGCCCGAGAGCTGATCGATCGTCGCGGCCGTCATCGCGGTCATCGCGGGGCTGCGCGCGGGCATCTGGAAGATGTCCGAGCCGAGCTTGATCGTCGACGTATGGCCCGCGATCCAGGCGAGGATCGTTGCGGCATCGGAGCCGTAAGCCTCAGCAGACCAGATCGAGTCATAGCCCAACTGCTCGGCGGCCCTGGCGGCGTTGAGTTGCTCCTCGGCGCCCATGTAGAGGCCCCAGTAGCCGATGTGCAGTCCGAGCTTCACGGACGCTGAGCCTACAGATGCGACCCGTCCGGGACGGCGGATCTGCGACCCTGCTGGCGATGCCGCTTTACGACTTCCACTGCCGGGCCTGCGGAACCGTGTTCGAAGCGCGGGCCGCGATCGGCGAGCTCGCGCCCTGCGAGAGCTGCGGCTCAGCCGACGTCGAGCGTCTGCTCTCGGGCTTCGCGGGTCCGTTCACGATCGCGCCCCGCGGCGCCGCGGCGAAACGCTCGGACGACAGCCGGCGAACCCGTGAACAGCAGCGTCAGGAACGATCGCAGCAGCGCCGCGGCGCCCTCGAATCCGGCTGACCGGCAGGGTCCGATTGCTCAGCCTGCAAAGATCAGGTACATGAGCTCAGAAACGCTGAAGTACGGCTACAAGGCATCCGCAGAGCAGTTCCCGCCACGGCAGCTGCTCGACTTCGCAATCAAGGCTGAGAGACTCGGCTTTGAGATCGTCGCGGTCTCCGACCATTTTCAACCCTGGCGCCACCACGGCGGCCATGCGCCCAACTCGCTGGTCTGGCTGTCCGCTCTTGGGGAGCGGACAGAGCGGGTAACGCTGACCACCAGCGTGCTCACCCCGACCCTGCGCTACCAGCCGGCCGTGATCGCGCATGCCTTCGCGACGCTCGCCTGTCTGAACCCCGGCCGCGTGACGCTCGGGATCGGTAGCGGCGAAGCGATGAACGAGAACCCCTCGATCGGCATCGAATGGCCGAAGTTCAAGGAGCGCTCCGAGCGTCTCGCCGAGTCGGTGGAGCTGATCCGCGAGCTCTGGACGCAGGAGCGCGTGACGTTCGAGGGCAAGTACTACCGCACCCTGAAAGCCACGATCTACGACCGCCCGGATGAACCGGTGCCGATTTACATCGCGGCCGGCGGCCCCAAGGCGGCGGCGCTCGTCGGCCGCATCGGTGACGGCTTCATCGTGACCAGCGGCAAGGGCGAAGAGCTCTACCACACGCTGCTCGGCGGTCTTGCGCAGGGCGCCCGGGAGGTCGGGCGTGACCCCGATGCGATCGCCAAGTTCATCGAGGTCAAGGTCTCCTATGACCATGACGTTGACTACGCCAAGGACGCCTGCGCACCGTGGGCCGCGCTCGCGCTGACCGCCGAGGAGAAGGGCGGCACCGAGGATCCGATTGAGATGGAGCGGCTCGCTGAGGGCGCTGTTGACCGCGCCCACACGCGCTTCATCGTCTCCAACGACCCGCAGGAAGTCGCTGAGAAGGTCGCGTTCTATGTCGACCTTGGCTTCAGGGAACTCGTCTTCCACTTCCCTGGTGAAGACCAGGAACGCGCGCTCACCCAGTTCGCGGCGGACGTCCTGCCGGTCCTGCGGGAGCGGTTCGCCTAAAAGGCCTTCTAACGGGAGATGCGCTTCGTCGCCTTGCTGATCTCGGTCACGGCCGTATAGCCGGCCTTACGGCCGGTGACCCTGACCGTGATCCGCTTGCGGCGCTGCGCCTTGGTCAGCTTCAGCGTTTGCCTGGTCGCGCGCCGGATCCGCTTTCCGGCCGCGTACCACTGGTAGCTGAGCTTTACAGGGGCGGGCGTCCAAGCGCCGGGCTTGGCGGTCAACCTGCGTCCAACCTTTGGTCTGCCGGTGATGCGGGGCCTGCGGCCGGCTAGGTGACGGCGCTTCACGCTTGGCGGCGGCGCGACCGTAGCGGCGTTGATGACGGCGCCGGTCGCCGCGCTGGTCAGGGTGCTGGGCGCGTAGCCGACCGCGTTCGCCGAGACCGTGACCGAGATCGTCTGCCCAAGTTGGGCTGGTGTGAGCGTGAAGCTCGGATTCGTAGCCCCTGGAATCGGTTGCCCGTCAGCTAGCCACTGCCCGCTCACGGTCGCGTCGCTAGGGAGCCCCCCGACCGTTGCGGTGAGGGTTGAACCGACCTGCGCCGAGCCGCTGATCGTGATGCTCCCCGCGGCCGCGGGGATCGCGACCTCGGAGACGGCGCCTTGGCTCTCATCGGCGACGTAGAGCCCGGTACCGCCTGGCGTCAGCGCCAGACCGTCGAGACCGCCCGCGGAACCGCCGAACGGCTGGATGTCGCCGATCGTCTGGCCCTGATCGGCATCACCGCTGAGGTCGACCACCTCAACATTGCTGCCGCCCGGATCGGCTGCGTAGAGGGTCTCGCCGTCGGGCGAAACCGCCACGCCAGAGGTCGAGGGCTCATTCCCGACCGTGCCCGTGACGGTGTTGTTATTGGCGTCGCCGGCGCTCCCGCTGACGTCGGCCACAGCTACCGGCCCACTCGCGTTGCCGATGTAGAGGGTCTGGCCGGTGGGGCTCAACGCAAGGTCGGTCGGGCTTTTCAGATTGCCGTTCGGATCGCTCAGTTCGCCGGTCACCGTGTCATTGGCGGGATCGCTGCTCTGACCAGTGACATCGGCAACCGAGACCGTGTTGCTGGAGTAATTCGAGATGTAGAGCGTGTTGCCGTTCGGCGATACCGCCAACCCGTACGGATAGTCGAGCGGGAGGCCGGCGGTGCCCTGGATTTCGCCGGTCACCGTGTAGTCGTCGGCATCGCTGCCATTGCCGCTGACATCGGCGACGAAGATCGCGTTAACCAGCGTCAGCGCTAAGTACAGGGTCTTGCCGTCAGGCGATACCGCGATGCTCGCGGGACCGGCAAAGCCGTTGATGTCGTTGCCGACGTCAGTGATCTGGATCGGGGACGCGCCGAGGTTACCGGTGTTGACCGCCATCACACCGTTGGTCCGGTCTGACAGGTAGAGCGTGCTGCCTTGAGGTGCTGACGCCAAGCCAAGCGGCTCGCCGAGCGTGCCCGCCGGCAGCGCCAACTGGCTGAAACTGTAGGCCGGGATCGTGTCGGCGCTCGCTGCTGTCGCCTGCGACAGGGTGCCGGCGGCGCAGATCAGCGCCAGCACGGCGACACCCGCGCGCCGGATTGCGCGGCTGGAGACGCCTCTGCTCCTGTCGTGGCGAAAAGCCATACGAACGTCCTCGTCGTCTTGGGGACGGACCCGGCCGGGCCCTGGCTGATTCGGAGTGCGTTGTCGCCGCGCTCCCGCGTATCAGCCTTCAGCTGTCCTACCCAGAACTTAGTCGAGACACTCTTTGCTGACAAGCCGCATCGGCCATCCGTCGATCCGACACTGCGCCCGCAGCCGGGCGCGGGCGCGTCAGCCGTCGAGGAAGATGTCGGTGACGAGTTCAGACCCGTCACCGTGCTGGTACGGCGAGAGGTCTGTGACTCCGATCGCGGCCAGTACCTCGTCGTCGATCAGTTGCTGCCCGGTCTGCTCGAGTGGCGGGCGGGCGAGGATCGCATGCGCGGCGTCAGCCATGATCTCCGGCCTGCGTGAGCGCGCCATTGCGGCGTCACCGCCGAGCAGGTTCTGGACCGCGGCCGTCGCGATGATCGTGCGTGGCCAGAGTGTGTTGGAGGCGATGCCGTCGGCTTCGAACTCAGCCGCAAACCCGAGCGCGGCGAGCGTCATGCCGTACTTGGCGAGCATGTAGCCGACGCTCGCTCCAAGCCAGCGCTTGCTGAGGTTCAGCGGCGGCGAGAGCGTCAGCACATGCGCATGGTCTGAGCGCCGCAGATGCTCGACCGACGATCGGGTCAAGAGGAAGGTGCCGCGCACCTCGATCTGATGCATCAGGTCGAACTTCTTGGCGGCGAGCTGCGTGGAGGGGGAGAGGTCTATCGCGGAGGCGTTGTTGACGATGATGTCGATCCCGCCGAACCCGTCAACCGTCTCCTGTACCGCCTCGACGATCGAGCTCTCGTCGCGCACGTCCCCGACGATCGCGAGCGCCCGCCCGCCCGCCGCNNATCGTGCGCCCGTTCAGCGGTGCTTCGGTGTTGGTGCTCATCGGCGGATCGTACGGTCGATCAGTGCGTCCGGCGTCAGCTCGGCGATTGAGGCGTACCCGTCGATCGCCATCAGCAGATCTGCCTCCGCCAGCAGCGAACGCAGCACGTGCACGATCCCGTTTTCGCCACCGAGCGCGAGCCCGTAGGCGTAGGGGCGGCCGATCGCTACAGCGCTGGCCCCCAAGGCCAGCGCCTTGACAATGTGCTCACCGCCACGCACGCCAGAGTCGAAGATCACGGGCGCACCCTCGGCGGCTTCGACGACGCCGGGCAGCAGGTCAAGCGAAGCCAGGCCGCCGTTCGCCTGGCGCCCGCCGTGGGTTGAGCAGTAGATCCCGTCGACGCCGGCCTCCAGGGCGCGCCGCACATCCTGCGGATGGCCGATGCCCTTGAGGATCAGCGGCAGCTTGGTCAACGACCGCAGCCACGGCAGATCGTCCCAGCTGAGTTTCGCATCGCCGAAGGCCAGCACCCACTGCAGTGCGGCGGCGCGCAGATCCTCGTGCGGCGGCTTCTCGAGTTTCGCCAGGAACACCGGGTCGGTGAAGTAGTTGCCGAGGCAGTGGCCGCGCAGCTGTGGGAAGTTGCCGATGCTGAGGTCGCGCGGGCGCCAACCGGGGGTGAAAGTGTCGAGCGTGACCACGATGCCCTTGTAGCCGGCAGCTTCGGCGCGGCGTACGAACGACTCGGCTAGCTCGCGATCGTTGGGCGTGTAGAGCTGGAAGAAGCCGGGCGTCCCACCGAATTCGGCCGCCACGTCCTCGAGCGAATCGACGGTCAGGGTCGACGCGATCATCGGCACCCCGGTGCGCGCCGCCGCCCGTGCGGTGGCGAGGTCGCCATGGCCGTCCTGGCCACAAAGCCCGATCACGCCGATCGGCGCCAGCATCACCGGGGAGGGCAGGCTGATGCCGAAGAGCTCGATCGAGAGGTCGCGTTCAGCGGCCCCGCGCAGCATCCGTGGCATCAAGCCCCAACGGTCAAAGGCCTCGACGTTGAGCCGCTGTGTGTGCTCGTTGCCCGCTCCTCCGGCGACGTAGGAGAGCAACTCCGGTGACAGTGAAGCGGCCGCACGAGCCTCGAGCTCGCCGTAGGTCATCGGCAGGTCGCTGCGGACCCCCGACAACCCCTGGAAGTAGATCTCTATCTGGTAGTCGCCGTAGTTGCTCACGGAGCGCAGTACACGAACCAGAAACTGTTGCCCTTGAACCACAGGTAGGGCAGATGCCAGTCGACCGTGTCCTGCAGCGGGCGTCCGGTGAGCTGCGCCAGGTACGCGTTGTTGGAGCTGTTGGCGTAGACCTTGCCGGGGCAGCGCAGCGTCAGCAGCTCCTCCCGGATTGCCTGAACCTGATGGTCGCGGCCTTGGATCAGCCTGACGCCGGACTTCAGCGAATGCACGGAGAAGGCGGCCGTCCCGACCACGCAGATCGCCACCACGGCCACCAGCGTGGCGCGAGGCGAGTGGGTCAGGCCCAGCACAAAGCGGGAGCCGGCCAGGCGCACGATCGCGACGGAGCCGACGGCGAAGAACACCGCCACCGCCGGCACCAGATAACGCGGATTGCCGGCGTAGCCCTTCTGCGTCTCAGCGGCAACGATCAGGACCCACGCTACGGACGCACCGATCAGGATCAGCTCCTCGCCGTTGCGTCCCCACAGCACCTCGCCCGCGCTGCGCCGGCGCAGAACCAGCGAGTACAAGGCGTAAAGCGAGGTGAAGATCGCAAGCGCCAGCAACACCGCCGGCAACTGGTGTGTCTGCTTGGCCGCATCGATGATCACCGTGAGCGCCGGGAACGAGGAGTTCACCGCCGCGTTCGTACCACCGCTGTCGCGTGAGATCGCAGCCGGGCTCAGGCCGCTGTGGAAGATCGTCGGAACCAGCCACAGCAGCGCGATCACGGCGATGGCACCAGCCGTGAACCACCAGGCGAGCCGGCGCGAACGCCACATCCAGAAGCCGTACAGCATGATGAACGGGGTGGCCTCAGGCCGCAGCAGCGCCAGCCCGACCATCGCCAACACCGCCCAGCGGTACCAGCCGCGATAGTGGGCCAGGAACGCGCCCACGAACAGCACCGCGGAGAGCGAGCTGTCGCGTCCTACGGCGCCATCGCCCGCCCACCAGGGGGAGATCACCACCATGAATCCGGCCAGCACGGCGGCGACACGTCCACCGAAACGGTGCGCCAGCGCCGCGCAGGCAAAGACCGTCAGCACCGCCGCCGCCCGCGAGATGAAGAGCCAGTAGTAGACGTCGCCCTCGCCGCGCGTGATCAGTGTGATCGGCGCGATCATGATCGCCGGCAGCGGCTTCCAAGCGGGGAAGCCAGTGGTGTTCAGCGGCTGCGAGCTGAGCAGCTCGCGCCCGTAGACGATCCAGCCCTCGGGGTCGTAGTCAATCGCGTGATTGAAGAGCAGCGAGAGCGCCGAAAGGCCCGCCGCTATTAGGAGTGCGCCGAGCAGCAGCTGATTTGGGGTGAACTCAAGACGGCGCACGGAAACGTGCGCGGGCTTGGGTAATGACGACGTTGTGGCGGTCAAGAATTGCTCAGGGGAAGACGGCGACGCGGATAATAGAACCAGCGGCCTGACCTAACCGGTCAGGCCGGGTCAAGCAGTCTGCCCGTTGCCGACGCCCAACGCGTCGAGCAGCTTCTCCACCGAACGCAACCTCGGCACGAACAGGAAGGAGAACCTGGTGGTCGAGCCTTCGACCGTCAGGTAGGAGCGCATGAATACGGTTGGATCGGATGGGTTGCCGCCGGCCGCGGCGCTGCTCGCGATCATCTGCCCGAGCAGGTCAACCTCGACGGTGGGCGGATCGGGTTCCAACGCCAAGCCGGTCATCTCGACTATTGCGTTGAGGTAGGACGCCGAGAGGATGTTGCCGACCTCCTGGAGTGCGGAGCGGCCGGTCTCGTCCTCGATGCTGGTGCCGAGCAGCCGGCATAGTTCCGCGGCCGACTCCTCCGGGAAGATCAGGATCACGTTTCCCTGGTCACCCTGGATCGGCGTGTCGACCAGCGCCGAGCGGTTCATCGGCGCCCCCACCTCGTCGATCGCCCTCGCCAGCACGGTCAGCGTCGCCTCTGAGTAGCCGACGTCAACCGGGCGGCCGAGTAGCCCTGAGAGCGCCGTCGCCGCGTGACCTGAGCCGATGTTCGCGATCTCAGCGAGCGCGCTCTGTTGCATCGCGGTGAACTCCGGCTGGCTGCCGTCGGTCGTATCCCACGCGCCGGTCAGCGATCCCGGCGCGAGCAGCGGCACCACCTGGTCGTCATAGAAGATCACGCCGTCCGTGAAGTCGCCTTGCGCCAGCCGCGGCATATCCGCGCGCTCCGCCGTGATCTGGTTGACCAGCTCATCGACCACCAGCGCGAAACGACGCCCGGAGGCCCAGGTCACAACGGCGGCCTGGGGCGCCTGCGACTCAAGCTCCAGCCTCTCGGCGAGATCGATCAGTTCGAGGACCTCGTCGCGATACCGCACGACCCGTACGCTGCCGACGTTGCGAACGTGGTTCTCACCGAGGTTGAAGGCCTGCTCGACGGACTCCATCGGCAGAGCCCAGGAGAGTCCGCCGGCGCGAACCACGAGGACATGAATATGGTCTGACACTACCTCGCGACTCCCCTGAGTTGCGTTCTCAGAATGCCTTGTCCTGCAGGTACTTCTAGTGCCGGAGGAGGGACTCGAACCCCCGACNNAGTCTATAGACTCGCACGCTTGCTGGCCGTCCCGAACTTTTCAGAGGGTCGCGACCCGGATCGAATAGCGGCAATCGCCAGCGCTGCCGCGTCCGCGCCTGGCGTCCGCTTGCTCGATACGCACAGCGATCCTGACCACCATCGCACGGTGTTGACGCTGACCGGCGCTCCCGCCACGCTGGCCGACTCGCTGATCCGTGCCGCGCGGACCGCGATCAACGTGATCGAGCTCAGCACCCACGACGGCATGCACCCGTGGGTCGGCGCCACCGACGTCGCCCCGATCGTGTTTCTCGACGAGTCCGAACGCGGCGCCGCATGTGCGCAGGCGTTGACGCTCGCCGACCGGCTGGGAACCGAGCTCGAGCTGCCGGTCTTCCTCTACGGGATCCTCACCGCCGGTGCGGTGACGCGCGCCGACATCCGCCGCGGCGGCTGGGGCACACTGCGCGCCCGGATCGACTCCGGCGAGCTGACGCCCGACTTCGGGCCGCGGCGACTGCACCCCCGTGGCGGCGCTGTGCTCGTAGCTGCACGACCACCGCTAGTCGCGTTCAACGTCGAGCTGGCGCCGCCGGCTGACCTGCGTACCGCGAAGCGCGTGGCCTCGTTGATCCGTGACGGCGAATTGGAGGGATTGCCGACGCTCAGGGCGATCGGGCTTCAGCTTCCACATCGTGGCGGCATTGCGCAGGTGTCGATGAACCTGGAGGACCACATGGCTGTCTCGCTGGCGCAGGTCGTCGCCGCGATCACCCGCTACGCACGACCGCTGCGGGCAGAACTCGTGGGCCTCGCCCCGCGCGCCGCGTTCGACGGTTTTCCTGAGGATTTGCCGGTCGCGAACCTGCAGTTCATCGAGGACGCGCTCGCGGCCTGAGGCTGCTTGCGTACACCCACTAAGCTCCCGGTCACCGATGGCACAGATGAAAAGCAAGCGCAAGACCAAGCACCGCGGCAACGCTGCTGGCGTAATCGAGACTCGCGGGCGCACCGGTCGTCCGCCCAGCCCTCAGGAGCGCAAGCGCCAGACGCGCGAGGCGCGTCTGCGCAGGGAGCCGACCTGGAAGGGCTCAGCGCAGCGCGCGCTGCTCGCGGCCGTGATCATGTTCGCCTTCCTGTCG
Organism: Solirubrobacterales bacterium; assembly: GCA_003137075.1. Classification (GTDB taxonomy): domain Bacteria; phylum Actinomycetota; class Thermoleophilia; order Solirubrobacterales; family Solirubrobacteraceae; genus Palsa-465. Next base: position 3,405 of record PLES01000087.1, on the reverse strand, counting down.
GTGACCGATCACCCGAAGCACGGCAGCCGCTTCCTTGCAGCCGCGGTCTTCGCCGTGCTCGCCGCAGTTCTTTACACGCCGGGTGGCTACTACTTCGAGCGGTATCTGTACCGGCGCCGGATGGCCAATCCGAAGCGCTAACCGCAGTGGCTTGTGGCGATGCTTGACGTGCGGATGGTTACGGTCGGTCCGGTCCGGGAGAACTGTTTCTTCGTGCGCCTCGCCGGCGCCGGCACCGCCGTTGTCGTCGATCCCGGGGAAGAGGCCGAGCGGCTCCTGCAGGCGAAGGACGCGCTCGGCATCGAGACCGTCGCGGCGATCCTGATCACGCACACCCACTTTGACCACATCGGCGCCGTCAAGGCCCTGCACGACGCGACCGGCGCGCCGGTTTACTGCCCCGAGCTGGAGCGCGAGGTGCTGGCGAACATCAATGACTACGTTCCTGCGGGGTGGGGCCTTGGACCGTTCGAGAGCTACGAGGCCGACCACACCGTCACTGGCGACGACGTACTTGAACTCGCCGGCATGACCTTTGATGTGCGCTTCACGCCTGGCCACAGCCCCGGCCACGTGACCTACTCGGTGCGCGGCGAAGATGCGCTGCTCTCAGGTGACGTGCTCTTTCAGGACTCTGTCGGGCGCGTCGACCTGCCCGGCGGGGATTGGCCGACGCTGCTGGCGTCGATCCAGTCGCTGGTGAAAGAGTTCCCGGCACAGACCATCGTGTACCCAGGTCACATGGGCATCACCACGCTCGGCACCGAGCTGGCGCACAACCCCTTCCTGCGCGACTTAGAAGGGCTTCCGTCGCGGCTCAGCCACCCGAGCTGATGGCATCGATCCAAGCACCCAAGGGCACCTATGACGTGCTGCCGCCCGAGGCAGAGCGGCGCAGCATCCTTGAGTCGCACGTCCACCGGATCTTCGGGGGCGCCGGTTACCGCCGGATCGAGACGCCCGCGTTTGAGGCGACCGAACTGTTTGCACGCGGTGTCGGCTCCGCGACCGACATCGTTCAGAAGGAGATGTACAGCTTCGACGATGGCGGCGGCCGCTCGATGACACTGCGTCCCGAGGGCACCGCGCCGATCTGCCGCGCGTACATCGAACACGGCATGCATAAGCTGCCGCTGCCGGTCAAGTTCTGGTACCTGGGCAGCTTCTTCCGTGCCGAGCAGCCACAAAAGGGTCGCTACCGCCAGTTCTGGCAGGTCGGTGCCGAGGTGATCGGCGCGGGCGGACCGGAGACCGACGCCGAGATCATCTTGCTGCTGGCGGAGTTGCTCGACGCGATGGGCGTCAAAGGCACCCGCCTGCGCCTCGCGAGCCTCGGAAACCCTGAGACTCGGATCGAATACCGTGATGAGCTCACCGCCTACCTGCGCGCCCACGCATCTGAGCTCTCGGTCGAGGTCCGGGCTCGAATCGATCTCAACCCGATGCGCGCGTTCGACGCGTCCGACCGCGGCACCCAGGCGGTCATGGCCAACGCCCCGAAGCTGCTTGACCGCCTCGCGCCCGACGACGCCGAGCACTTCGACCAGGTCAAGACCCTGCTCGACGCCGCCGGCATCCGCTACGAGCTCGATCCGACGCTGGTTCGCGGCCTCGATTACTACACGCGCACGCTCTTCGAGTTCACGAGCGACGCTCTCGGCGCGCAATCCGGAGTCGGTGGCGGCGGTCGCTACGACCGGCTGATCGAGCAGCTAGGCGGCCAGCCGACACCCGGCATCGGCTTTGCGGCCGGAATCGAGCGGATTCTGCTGGCGGGCGCCGAGCAGCCGATCGCGCCAGACCCGGTAGACCTGTTCGTGATCGTCGGCGACCGGGAGAACCGCCGCGCCGGCGTAGCCGGCTTCGAGCTCGCACGCGAAGCAAGGCAGGCGGGGCTCGCGGCGCAGCTCGAGCTCGGCGCCCGCTCGATGAAGGGCGCGCTGAAGCACGCGGACCGGATCAATGCTCGCTACGTTGCAATCGTGAACGATGAGCAGAGCGCGACCCTCAAAGACATGGACACAGGCGAGCAGCAGGACCTGGAAGCGATCCGCGTGATCGCGACTATCCTGCGCGGGAGTCGCCTGGCATGAAGCACTCCCCGACGCCAAACGGCTTTCGCGACGCCTGGGCCGCGGAGCTCACCTCCTCACGCACCGGCCAGCCCGCTCGCGTAGCCGGCTGGGTGCACCGCCGTCGCGACCACGGTGGCCTGATCTTCATCGACCTGCGCGACCGCTCCGGCCTGGTCCAGCTCGTCTTTCACCCGGAGAGTGCGGGCGACGCGCACGCCGCCGCGCACGACCTGCGCTCTGAGGACGTGATCACGGTCTCAGGCACTGTTGTCGCGCGTGATCCCAAGGACTTCAACCCGAAACTCGCGACCGGCGAGATCGAGCTGAACGTTGCCGCGATCGAGCTGCTCGCCGACTCCGAAACCCCGCCCTTCCAGATCGATGATGACGGTCCCGTCGACGAGAACCTGCGCCTGCGTTACCGCGCGCTCGACATCCGGCGCACGCCGATGCAGGAGGCGCTCGCACTACGCCACCGCGTCGTGCAGACGATGCGCGGCGTGCTCGACGACCAGGACTTCCTTGAGATTGAAACGCCGTTCCTGACGCGCTCCACACCTGAGGGCGCCCGTGACTTCCTGGTGCCAACCAGGACCGCCGGAAACCGCGAGCCAGGCCAGTTCTACGCGCTGCCGCAGTCCCCGCAGCTGTTCAAGCAGCTGCTGATGATCGGCGGCATTGAGCGCTACTACCAGATCGTTCGCTGCTTCCGTGACGAGGACTCCCGCGCCGACCGCCTGCCTGAGTTCACGCAGCTCGACATCGAGATGGCGTTCGTCACCGAGGACGACGTCATGGGCCTGCTAGAGAGTGTCTTTGCCGCCGTCTTTGAGGGCGAGGCTTTCGACGTACCGGCCGCGCCGTGGCCACGCGTGAGCTGGGCTGAGGCGATGAGCCGCTGGGGCTCAGACCGTCCCGACCGGCGCTTCGGCATCGAACTGTACGACCTCAGCGCGGCCGTCGCGAGCAGCGAGTTCCAGGTCTTCTCAGGCGCCCTCGCCGGGGCTTCGGGCGCCGTACTCGGAGTCAACGCGGGCCAGCGCGAACTGCCGCGTTCCGAGCTGGACACGCTCACCGAACTCGCCAAACAGCACGGCGCCAAGGGTCTTGTCTGGGCGTTCGTGCAGGAGGACGGCACGTTGCGCTCACCTATCGCCAAGTTCCTGCGCGAAGCTGAGATCACCGCGATCAAAGAGACGCTCTCCGCGCAGACCGGCGATGTGCTCTTCATCGTCGCCGACGAACTGGCCACCGCGCGCCAGGTGCTCGGTGCGCTGCGCCTTGAGTTCGCCCGGCGCTTCGAGCTCGTGCCGGCGGGCAGCCACGACCT
>PLES01000027.1 GCA_003137075.1 Solirubrobacterales bacterium | reverse complement strand
ATCCAGGTCACGCAGGCGCTGCGCTCCTATGGGCAGCGCAAGGGCGTTGACGTGGTGGCCGTCTTCGGCGGCGCCCCGATCCGCACCCAGCAAGCGCAGTTGCGCGCCGGTGGCCACGTGGTGGTCGGCACCGTCGGCCGCGTCAAGGACCTGATAAGCCGCCACTCGCTGATGTTGCACTCCTGCCGCTTCGTCGTGCTCGACGAAGCCGACGAGATGCTCGACCTCGGGTTCCTCGAAGACGTCGAGAAGATCCTCTCGCTCACACCTTCATCGCGCCAGACCGCGCTCTTCTCGGCGACGATGCCGCCGGAGATCCAGCGGCTAGCCGACCAGTACCTCTACAACCCGGTGATCGTCAAGGTCAAGTCCGCGAACCTGACCGTCGACTCGGTCGAGCAGTTCGGGCTGGAGGTCGCGTCCAAGGACAAGACCGCAACGCTGGTCGAGGTGCTGGCCGACGAGAACCCGACTCAGGCGATCATCTTCTGCCGTACCAAGGTGCGCTGCGACCAGCTCTACCGCACGATGCGTGACCAAGGTATGAACGTCAAGGCGTTGCACGGCGACATGTCTCAGGGTCAGCGTGACGGCGTCATGATCAGCTTCAAGGAAGGCCGCACACCGTTCCTGGTCGCAACCGACGTCGCCTCGCGCGGCCTCGACATCTCGACCGTCAGTCACGTGATCAACTTTGACGTCCCCACCTCGCCCGACGTATACGTACACCGCATCGGCCGCACCGGCCGTGTCGGCCGCGCAGGCCGGGCGATCACCTTCTACGAGTCGCGCCAGAAGCGCGACGTCGAAGCGATCGAGGCCCACTCCGGTGTCAAGTTCTCGCCATGGATCAAGGGCGCTCGCGTCGCCCCGACGGCGGTCAAGGCACGCCCGCGCCGCCACTCCAAGCCGCATGACGAACCGGTCGCCGCCGCAGCCGCGATCGCGCCCCTGCCGTTGCGCAAGCTGATCATCGCCGGCGGCCGCGCCGACGGCTTTGAGCCGGCTGACCTGATCCACGCGCTCACGGCGCCGACCGGCCTCGACGGCGAGGCGATCCGTAACGTGCGCGTGCTGGAGCGTTTCTCGTTTGCCGAGGTGCCCGAGCAGGAGGCTGACCGCGTGGTCGAGCTCGCTACAGGCACCGACGTCGCCGGGCGCCCGTTGCGCCTGGAACTCGCCCGCAGCTGACCCTGCTTCGCGCCGCCTGCAAGCGGCGCGAACCAGTCGGCAACTCGCGTCAGCGCGGGCGGCTCACGCCCGGCTGCGGCAAAGCGGCTGTAAAACCCGCATAAGCGCGACTCAACTAAGCACGCCGCCGCCGCAACTACCGCCGCGTTTGGCGTGTTTCGGTTTGGGTAGTAAGAACTGAAACCTATGCCCGGAGGAGTAGTCATGTCCAAACCCAATTCGCCGCTACGACGCCTGCGTCGGCGCCCCTCACTCGCGATGGGTGTTGCGCTTGCGGCGCTGTTCCTGTCGATCGGCGGCGTCGGCTATGCAGCAGTGGCAATCCCGGCCAACAGCATCAGCAACACGATGCTGAAGAACAACTCGGTCGGCAACGTCAAGCTGCGGCAGAACGCGGTTACGTACAACAAGATCGCGCCCGGGTCGGTCGGCACCGCGCGGATCGACCAGAAGGAAGTTCAGGAGAGCATCAACGGCACCTGCACGGCCGGTAACCAGGCGATCACGGCGATCGCCGAAAAGGGCACCGTGACCTGTGGAGCGACGCTGCCCGCGGAATCTGACTCGGGCGTCGGCCTGAGCACGTCGCTGACGAGCTCAACGGTTCCGACTACGGTCGCGACCTACGGTCTCCCCGGTGGCTCGCCGTACTTCGTCCAGGCCGCCCCGTACGTCACGGTCACGCCTGAGGCGGGAGCGGCCGCCGCTGAGACGGTGACCGTCTCCTGCACGCTGGCTGCAGGTACGGCTACGACGTCGACTCAGACCCGCAGCGTCACGCTTGACGCAGCTGTGGGCGGGAGCAAGGTTTATGCCTCGATTCCGCTGACTGTCACCGAGCCGACGAGCACCAACAGCACCGTTGCCGCCGTGACCTGCACCCAGACCTCGACCGGGGGCACCCCGGCGGTTGCCGCCCAGGCGACCGTCTACGGGTTGCAGACAGCGTCGAACACCAGCGCTGCGAGCGCGTCCTAGGCCGGATAGTGTCTATGGCATGAGCACAGCGAAACTCCACACCAGCCACGGCACCATCGAGATCGAATTGTTCGACGACGATGCGCCCAAGACCGTCGACAACTTCCGCAAGCTTGCGGCAGATAAGTTCTATGACGGCCTCAGCTTCCACCGCGTGATCCCGGATTTCATGATCCAGGGCGGCTGCCCACAGGGCACCGGCACCGGTGGACCCGGGTACACGTTTGAGGACGAGTTCAATCAGCACAAGGTGGTGCGCGGGGCGCTGGCGATGGCCAACGCCGGGCCGAATACCAACGGCTCGCAGTTCTTCATCGTCACGACCGCGGCGGCTCCCTGGCTGGACGGCAAGCACACCGTGTTTGGTCAGGTGACCAATGGGATGGACGCGGTGGATGCGCTTGAGGCGGTTCCGACCGACGCCCGCGATCGGCCCGAGGAACCGGCAGCCATCGAAACAGTGGAGTTGGGCGACTAGCAGTTACAAGGACCGAGAACGAGGCGGGCACGATGAGCACGATCCAAGTCGACAATCCGGCTACAGGAGAGATCGTGGGCAGCGTGCCCGTCCTCGGTTCTGAGCAGCTCTCGGTGATGGCGGCGCGCGCTCGCGCCGCCCAGCCAGGGTGGCTGGAACTCGGCTTCAAGGGCCGTGGCGCGATCATGTCGCGAGCCCAGAAGTGGATGTTGGACAACGCCGAGCGCGTGATCCAGACGGTCATCAGTGAGACCGGCAAGACTTACGAGGATGCGCAGCTGACGGACCTGGGCTACGCCGTCATGGCGCTCGGCTTCTGGGCCAAAGAGGCGCCCAAATATCTGAGCGACGAGCGTGTTCCCTCCTGGAACAACCCCGCCGTCGTCGGCCGCAAGTTGATCGTGCGTTACGCGCCGCATGGCTTGGTCGGCGTGATCGGCCCCTGGAACTTCCCGATCGTCAACGGCTTCGGCGACTGCATCCCGGCGATGATGGCCGGCAACGTCGTGATCTTGAAGCCGAGCGAGGTGACGCCGCTGAGCTCGCTGCTGATGCTCGAGATGCTGAGCGAATGCGGCCTGCCGGCCGACGTGATGCAAGTCGCCACCGGTGACGGCTCGACCGGTGCAGCGCTGATCGCCGAGTCGGATTGCGTGATGTTCACCGGCTCGACGCGCACCGGCCGCGCGGTGATGAAGGCCGCCGCCGAGAAGCTGATCCCCTGCTACCTCGAACTCGGCGGCAAGGACCCGATGCTGGTTTGCGCCGACGCGGACATCGGTCGCGCCGCCAACGCGGCCGCTTACTGGTCGATGAACAACGCCGGCCAGGTCTGCATCTCGGTGGAACGCGTCTACGTAGAGGCCCCGGTCTACGACCAGTTCGTACAGCTGGTCACGGCCAACATCGAGTCGCTGCGCCAGGGCGCGCCTGACGGTGCGGGCTCGGTTGACGTCGGCGCCGTGATCTTCCCGCCGCAGCTGGAGATCGTCGACGCGCACGTCAAGGACGCGGTCGCCAAGGGCGCGCGGGTCCTGACCGGGGGACACAGCAAGGTCGACGGCGGTCGTTTCTATGAGCCGACCGTTGTGGTCGACGTCGACCACACGATGGACCTGATGCGTGAAGAGACCTTCGGACCAGTGGTTCCGATCATGAAGATCGCCGATATCGAGCAGGGTGTGCGGCTCGCCAACGACTCTCCCTACGGGCTGCAGGCGAGCGTCTGGACCAAGGACACCGCCCACGGCGAGGCGATCGCGCGGCGCTTGGAAGCCGGCGCCGTCTGCGTCAACGACGTGCAGGTCAACTACCAGGCGCTGAACCTGCCGATGGGCGGCTGGAAGAGCTCGGGGATCGGGTCCCGCCACGGAGCCGGCGGGATCCGCAAGTACTGCAAGACCCAGTCGCTCTTGATCACGAGCTTCGGCTTCAAGCGCGAGATCTTCATGTTCCCGTATGCACGCGGGCGCACGATGCTGCTGCAGCGCTTCTACAAGTTCTTTTACGGGCGCGGCAAGCGCGGCTGAGTGGCGGATCCGAGGAGGGGTGAGAAAGCGGTCCCCAGGACCGCTTTCTCACCCCTCCTCACCGGCCTTCACCGAGCCCCAATTTGTTACCAACTTGTGACAACCGCGGCTCACTTGTTAAACGTTTGTGACCGTTTGGGCTAGAAGCCCCATATCTCGGCCTAACGCCAGTTATTCCAGCGGTCTTCAGCGTTTCTTGATGCTAGTTTTGCCGCGCCTCGAGGTATCGGGGCATCGGAAACGTCCATGCCCGGCGTCCCGTCGAGGTTTGGGCTTTTCGGATGCTCGCGAGCCCTGCTGTAAGGCGGCCGGACTTAAGAAGCACGCTAAACGTCGCTCGATCTGTTCGGCATCACCCATGCCAACGAGTGGCGACAACTCTAGGAGGATTAAATTGACGAGCAAGGTTTCCCGAGCCGCCCTGATCGCAGCTATTGCGGTAGGTGCGTCCGGGCTCGTCGCAGCTTCGGCGGATGCCGCGGCGGTCACGACTGCCGGCATCTCAACCGCGAACTACTACGTAAACGCACCAACCGTCTCCGGCGTCAGCAATCTCACGCCAGAGTCGGCTGTCCTGAACGGCGCGGTCGACACGGGCGGTAGCCCGCTGACGACGCTCTCGGTGCCGGCAGGCCAGACGCTCTTGTGGCAGAACACCCTCACGATCGGCAGCGCGACGTCGACCGCGGCTCAGTCGTTCAACGTTGACGGAATCCCCATCTCCGGCTCCGATTCGACCGTCTCGGTGACGGTCAACGACGCAAGCGCCAGCGCCAGCGCACTGTCATTCCCGTCCGTCTCGAACGGCGGTGCCGACAACTACACGCAGGTTACGTTCGAGTACGACCCGGTGAAGGATTACGTCGCCAATGGCGATTCACCGGGAGCGGAGCTCCAGTTCGGTACTGAGGTCGAAGTTCCGACCGCCGCCGGTCTCTCTCCGGTCAGCACCACAGTCGGCGCCTTTGGTCTCAACGCGAGGAACAACACCGGCAACACGCCGCTGACTCCCGGCACGGCCTACTACTACTGGATCGTCTCGCAGGCCGGCGCGACCGATGCTGCTGAAAGCGTCAACATCGCCCAGTGGTACGACACCACCGGCAGCGCCGCGGCAACCACTTCGGCAACGACGTTCGTGCCGGACCCCAACCCGACGTACAAGTGCTATCCGGACGCGGCGATCGCCGAGGATGCGACGCTTGCGAGCTACAACTCGAGCACTCAGATCACCTACGGCGGCACCACCGCCCCGGCGATCCAGGGTCCGTGCATCTACTACTACGGCGACACCGGCGGTGCGCTCATCTACAACAGCCCGACTGGTGAGTTCACGACACCGGCCCTGGGCAAGCTGACGATCTCCGGCACGGCCGGTGTGTCGTCGGCCACCAGGCTGCTGCTCCCGGTGACGGACGCTAGTACCTACAAGGCGGGCGGCAACATCGAGCTGACCACCAAGGGCGGTAAGGAACTGGCCACAGGCAACTTCAGCCTCGCGGCCGGCGCCAGCGCCAACGAGGTCCTGAAGCTCACGAAGGCGGGCCAGAAGGCGATCAAGGGCAAGAAGGGCGCCATCAAGACCAACGTCAAGTCGGTCCTGGTTCTGACCTCCAAGTGGGATCAGCCCACCACCACCAAGTCAGTCAAGCTCTAAGGCTTAGAGCAAGACTCAGCTGTGACCTGAGGGGGCGGGGCCTTGCGGCCCCGCCCCCTCAGCCGTTGCAGACCGCTACGCGGTACGGACACTCCGTGTTCACGGCATGTTTACAAGTCGGCATCTGCGGGCCAATAGGCTCCGCCTCTCAATATGACCGCCACGACTCGTGATACAGAGGGCAACTTGCCTGAACAGCCAGCGCAGGCTCCTGAGAACCCAGAGGCCACCGTATCCGCCACCGAGCCCGGCACAGTGCCTGCTCAAGGTGCAAACCCGGCTGACAGCAGCCCGCCGCTGCTGATGAGCACGCCCGCTGACCGCTGCACGGTCTGTTCGGCAGAGATGGCCACCGACCAGCGTTATTGCGTTGAGTGCGGCACGCGTCGTGGCAAGGCTCGCTTCACACTGGCCGGCAGCACCACTTCCGTGGCGACCAGCGCTGCTGCGCCGTCCACCAGCCCGCTCACAGCCGGCTGGACGCGGCTCACGGCGATGCTCGCGATCGTGATCGTTCTGCTGGCGCTCGGCATCGGCGTCCTGATCGGTAATTCCGGCGCCTCGATCTCACAGCCGGTCAAGGTCCAGATCACCGGTGGCGCGCTCAGCAGCGGCACCTCCGGCGGGTCCCATACGACCGGCACCCCCAAGACGTCCACCGCTTCCGGCAAGGGCAGCAGCACCAAGCCGGGCGCCAACCTCTTCAGCAGCGGCAGCTGACCACCAGCTTCAGGGAGCTAGATCTACCAATGGCAAGGACATTTCCCGGCACCACCTCAAAGGGCTCCAACGGCGCAGCCGTGCTCGATGAGGAACCGACGATCGATCTCAACCGTCGTCGTGACCAGCTCAACCAGCGCGTCGCCGAGCTGCAGTGGGATCTCGGCGGCCTCGTATACGAGATGGCGGTCCGTGACCGCATCCGCGTTGATGTGATCGTCCAGCGCGCCGCGGAGCTTCAGGACGCCGACGCTGAGCTGGCTGAGGCCGATCGCATCCTCGCGATCGACAAGACCGGCATCGCCGGCGTCTGCGGCAACTGCAGCGCTCCGCACTCAACCGGTGCGTCGTTCTGCTGGCAGTGCGGCCACGCCGTGCTGCGCCAGGTCGACACCTCGTCGATCTTCTCCGGCTCCGACGCCTAGCCGCGCGGCGCCCGCTGGCGCCGCCGACGCCTAGCCTCGCGGCGCCCGCCCTGGCGCCGCCGACCGTCTAACCGAACTGCCCGGTGATGTAATCCCGCGTCCGGCGATCCGCCGGGCGTGAGAAGAGCTTGGCGGTGTCGTCGTACTCGATCAGGGTGCCGATGCGGTTCTCATCGAGGCTGAAGAAGGCGGTCTTGTCGGCGACACGCATCGCCTGCTGCATGTTGTGCGTGACGATCACGATCGTGTAGCGCGCCTTGAGCTCGTGGATCAGGTCTTCGATTAAGGCGGTTGCGATCGGGTCGAGCGCCGAGGCCGGCTCGTCAAGCAGCAGCACGTCCGGCTCGATCGCGATCGAGCGGGCGATGCAGAGCCGTTGCTGCTGACCGCCGGAGAGGCCCAGTGCGCTTGCCTTCAGACGGTCCTTGACCTCGTCCCAGAGGGCCGCTCCGCGCAGCGCCCGCTCGACCCGTTCATCCATGCCGTCGCGCATCCCAAGGTTGCGCGCGGCCCAGGCGATGTTGTCGTAGATCGACTTCGGGAACGGGTTCGGCTTCTGGAAGACCATGCCGATCCGCCGGCGAACCTCGACGCGGTTGGCGCGCGAGTCATATAGGTCGTGGCCGTGGTAGAGCAGCTCGCCGCCGAGTGAGAAACCCGGCACTGAGTCGTTCATCCGGTTCAGGCAGCGCAGGAAGGTGCTCTTCCCGCAGCCCGAAGGCCCGATCAGCGCCGTCGCGAAGTTGCGATTGATATCCATGCTGACCGACTCGATCGCGCGCTTCTCGCCGTAGTTGACCGAGACACCGCGAGCCTGGAAGACGACCTGGCGCTCGACGATCTCGCTGCGCTCGATCGTGGGGATCGCAGCTCCCTGAGCGGCAGCGATGCGGTCAGCGATGCGGATCCGGGGGCGAACCCCGCTCGACGCCGCTGGCGCAGCCGGCGNNGCCGGCGTCGCGCCTGCGGTCTCTGTCTCTAAAGTTGGCTCGCCAAGGCTCATATTCCGCGTTTCCTTTCGCTGCGCCGTAACCATACCCGGGCGCCGATGTTGACCGCCAGGATCGTCGTGATAAGTAGGAAGGCTGCGCCCCAAGCCTTAGCGACCGCTGCCGGGTAGCCCGAGTTCAGCAGCTGGTAGATCTCAACCGGGATCGTGGGGACGGCTTGGAGTGGGTTGAGCTGGTAGCCCAACCCGGTCGGGTTTGTGTTGAGCAGAATCGGCGCGGTTTCGCCGGCCGCGCGTGCCAGGGCGAGAATCGTCGCCGTGACGATCCCGCTGGATGCAGTCGGCAGGATCAGGCCCACGATCGTGCGCCAGCGGGCCACGCCCAGTGCGTCCGCGGCCTCTCTGATGCTGCCGGGAACACGCCTGATCGATTCGAGGCTGGCCCGCGCGATCAGAGGTACCTGGACGATCGAGAGCGCCAGTGCGGCTGAGATCGCTGACTGTCCGAAGTGCTTCGTGACCAGTCCGAAGATGAATATGCCGATCACGATCGTCGGCAGCCCCGCCATCTGCTCGATCCCGGTCTGGATCACCTTGCCGACCCGCGGGCTGGCGAACTCGGCCAGGTACAGCGCCGTCAGCACGCCGACCGGCAGGGCGATCAGCGTGGAGATCAAGACCAGCTCACCGGTTCCGACAAGCGCTGGGCCGATACCGCCCCCGACACCGTCATAAGGCGGCAGGTGGCCGGTCAGGAAGGTCCAGCTGAGCTGACCGATGCCGCGCTTGGCGGCGTAGTAGACGAGCAGCAGCAGCACCACCACGGCAAGCCCCGCCGCGGCGATTGTCGCCGATACGAAAACGCGGCTAACCGCCTGGCGGCGCCGCAGGTTGCCGCTCGCGGTCAGCGCGTGGGCGGGGTCCGGGTTGATCGCGCTCATCGCATCCGGCTTCCACGCCTCGAGATCCGCTGTGCGGTCAGGTTCGTCGTGATGCCCATCACCAGCAGGATCGCCGCCAGGTAGAACAGCGCAGATGTCTGCAGGTTGCTGATCGCACTCGGCGCTTCAGTGGCGATCACAGCCGCCATCGAATTGCCACTCTCGAACACGCTCAGATGCATCGCGGGCACGCCGCCGATCACGAACGCGACCGCGATCGCTTCACCGATCGCCCGTCCGAAGCCAAGCACGCAGGCGGCGGTGATGCCTGTCTGAGTGGTTGGCAGCACGACGCCGCGGATCATCTCCCAGCGCGTTGCGCCCAGCGCTTCGGCGCCGTCTCGCAGCTCGCGCGGGACGGTGAGGAAGAGGTCACGCGTGAGCGCCGCGATGATCGGCACGACCATGATCGTCAGCACCAGGATCGCCGCGAACGGCGAGTTGCCGACCGGCTGCGCGGGCCCGAAGATCTGGGTGAAGCCGAGCACAGAGTGCAGCGCGGGTTCCACATCGCTGCGGATGAACGGCAGCAGCAGGTAGATCCCGATCAGTCCCAGCACCACGCTCGGGACCGCAGCCAGCATCTCCACAAGCGGGCCGATCACGGCAGCGACGCGGCGTGGCGCCATCAGGCTCAGGAACAGCCCGATCGAGACGCCGAGGATCGTTGAGAGGACCAGCGCGCCGACGGCGGTGACAAGTGTCCCGTAGATGAATGTCAACCCGCCGTACTGGTTCGCGGGTGGATTCCAGGTCTTGTGGCCGATGAATCCGAAGCCGTACGTGCTGAACGCGAGTGAGGCACCATCGATCACCTGGTAGACGATCGCGATCAGCACCAGGAAGACAAGCGTGCCTCCGGCAAGGGCGAGTAACCGCAGCGCGCGGTTCGCGCGCCGGTCGGTGACGTTGAGTTGGTCAAGCACCGCACGCTTGTTCGCGGCGGAGATGGGCTTAGGGGGAGCTAGTGTGGGCACTCGGCGGAGGAGCGTAGACAAGCCCCGCCCCATCTACTCACACGGACCCAGGTCGTTACAAGCTTTCCAAATCTTGGTAACAGGTCAGTAACAAGTCGGGCGCGCGCCTGCCACATGCTTGTCACCAGGCGTGGACGGCCGGACTCGCCGCGTCCCAACCCGCGACTTGAACTTACTCCTGTTCGAAAGGAACATGACCTTGCATCTCAAAAGGATGATCTGCGTTGGCGCCGCCGTATTCGGCGTAACCGCCACCACCGCGGTCGCCAGCGCCTCGGCCACGAGCATCCCGGAGGCCGGCTCGTCGCTGGTTTACCCGCTCGTCTCGATCTGGCAGAACCACTACTCGGCTGCCTCTGTCGCCCCCGCCGCCGGCGGTTCCAGCACCGGCATCGCCGACATTCAGGCGAACAGCGTTGACATCGGCGCTTCAGACGCCCCGATGACGAGCTCGCAGTACAGCGCCGACAGCCACAGCCCGGTTGAGATTCCCTGGGCGCTGACCGCCACAGGTGTCGGCTACAACATCCCCGGCGTCAAGTCAGGCCTCAAGCTCAGCGCCACAATCCTCGCCGAGATCTACACCGGCAAGATCACCAGCTGGGGAAACGCGGCGATCACGAAGCTGAACAGCAACTACGCCAAGGCCCTCAAGAAGGCCGGAAAGATCACCCCGGTCTTCCGCTCTGACGGCTCTGGTGACTCGTTCGCCTTCCAGAACTTCCTGCTCAAGGGCGCGCCGAAGTACTGGACCACGCCGCCGAGCACGGCCTTCGCCGGCTCGACTGGTGAGGGTGAGAACGGCAACGCCGGCGTCGCTGGTGAGGTCGCGTCCAACGCGGGCACGATCGGCTACATCTCGGCCGCCTACCTGATCCAGCAGCACATCCGCGTCGCTGAGGTCGAGAACGCAGCCGGCGCCTTCGAGCTGCCCAACGCGATCAACATCGCGAACGCGGCCTCGTCGGACTCCTCGATCCCGGCTCAGGGGGCGACCTTCACCGCCGACCTCGGTGTTCCGATCCAGTACCCGTCCAAGAAGTACAAGACCGCCTACCCGATCTCGACCTACACGTACGCGATCGTCAACACCAGCGGCAGCCCCAAGTCGGGTGCCGTCAGTGACATCCAGTCATTCCTGACCTGGGCCACGACCACAGGTCAGTCCTACGGAGCTCAGCTGGACTTCGTCCCGCTGCCCGCCAAGATCCGCAGCGCCGACGCGAGCATCATCTCGTCGATCTAAGCGCCAGCGCATTGGCAGTACCTACCGGGGGCCGGTCGCGAAAGCGACCGGCCCCCGGTCTTTTAACCCTCAGAACCCGTTACGCGTGACATCGAGCGCCCGCTCTGAAAGCGCCACCACCGCGTCACCGAAAGATTTGAGGTACGGGTCGTCGGTGGTTCCGGCAACCGCGCGCTTGTAGTTGCCCTCCATGAAGATCACGCCCTTCCAGATCGCGAGCGTCACATACCAGTCGACGGCGCGCATCTCGCGCCCCGAGCGCTGCTCGTAGCGGCGCACGACCTCGGCGCGGTTCGGGAACCCGGGCAGCGCCGTCACCGGCTGCAATCTGAACGGGACCGGCGGATCCCCGGGTTCGAGCCAGTGCGTGAGCAGGTAGCCGAGGTCGGCGAGCGGGTCGCCGATCGTCGCCATCTCCCAGTCGAGGATCGCCGCAAGTCGCGGTGGCGAGCCCGGGGAGACCGGGTCATACAAGACATTCCCGAGCCGGTAGTCGCCGTGCACGATCGTCGCGGCTCCCGACTCGGGCAGGTTGTCTGCCAGCCAGCGCCCGACCTGCTCGACTGCCGGTAGCTCGCGCGTGCGGTTGTGCTCCCAGAGCCCGGCGAAGCGCCGCACCTGGCGTTCGAGGTAGCCGGTCGGCTTGCCGAACCCCTCTAGTCCGATCGAATCCCACTGCGCTGCGTGCAGCTCAACCAGCGAGTCGATCAGCTCGTCCGCGACCAGCGCCCGCATCGCCGGCGTATCGAACTGCGCAGGCAGCGAGTCGGTGATCACATCCCCGGCGACCAGTTCCATCACGTAGAAGGGCGCGCCGATCACCTCGACGTCGGCACAGACCGCCAAAACCCGCGGGGTCCGCACCTCGGTCCTGCCCAGAGCCTCGAGCAGCCGTGCCTCACGCAGCACGTCGTGGGCGCTGGGCGGCAGCGGCCCGCGTGGCGGGCGACGCAGCACAACCCCCGTCGAGAGCGCGAAGGTCACGTTCGAGTGGCCCTCGCCGATCGGGTTGGCGCTCAGTTCGTCCGGCGCCTCGAGGCCGCTCGCCCGCAGGTACTCGCGCAGCGGCGCCAGCACCAGCAACGGCTCACGCTGATTGGCTGCGCCCTCAGCGTGGGTTTCGACGATGTCGTCCGCGGCGAGCGTCTGTGGCATCTCGCCACACTATCTCGCGAACACCCGGCCGGCGCCCGCGAGCGAACCCAGCGCTGGCTCAGGACACGGCCACAGGGCCGTGTCCGTCAACGATCCGGTCAAATCGCCAGCCCCGCAGCTGCTCGCGGCTGCCGGCCAGCCCGACCACCGCAGCGCCGGTCTGCGACTCGATCGCCGCCAGCAGATGCGCGATCCGGTCACGCAGCGCCAATCCGCGTGGGGAGTCATCGCTACCCCAGTCGAACTGCTCGTTCTCAACCAGCACCGTCACCCGATCAGGATGGCGGCGGGCAATCTCATCCACCAGGTCTTCATCAGTGTTCGTCTTGTCGACGATTGCTAGTAGGTCGCTCATGGAATGCACTCTCCTCTCCGTTAATGAGAGAACCGTTAATCCTCGGTATGAGTTTTGCCAAGCCGTTACGGCCACGTAACCTCCGTAACAAGGTGCCTGAGCTTCCCGAGGTTGAGATCACCGCGCGGCTGATCGGTGCGGCCGTCAGCGGCGCCGTGGTCGAGTCGACCATGGCCCCCGGGCTCAACGCCCTGCGCAGTTTCGACCCGCCCTTCCACGCGCTCGACGGCGCCACCCTGACCGGCATCCGCCGCCGTGGCAAGCTCTTCCTGATCGACGCGTCCGCGCCCGGTCTGGCCGGACCGGGCACGGATCCAGCCGCCGCGCCCGCCGACCTCACCCTCGTGATCCACCTGATGTCCGCTGGCCGCCTGCAGCTCTATGAGAAGCGCGCTTCGATCAAGGATCGGACCTCGCGCCTGCTGCTGGCGCTCGACGGCGAGCGCGAGCTGCGTCTGCGGGAGTTCGGCACTCAGCAGCGCGCCTGGGGCAAGCTGCTGCTTCGTGAGGACGTCGCGGCTGAGGAGACGCTCGCCGCGCTCGGGCCCGAGGCCTGGCCCGAGCCCCCGAAGGTGCCCGCGTTGCGCGAGGCGCTGGCCCAGTCACGCCCGCTCTACACGCTGCTGCGCGATCAGCATGTGATCGCCGGCATCGGCCGCTCGTGGGTCGACGAGATCCTGCACGAGGCACGGATCTCACCGTTCAAACGCGGCCTCGATCTCGACGATGCCGAGACCGGCGTGCTGCGTGCAGCGATCATCGACCGGCTCGGTCACGCGATCACGCACTACGAGCAGACGCTCAAGCTGCCGTTGCCCGACAAGTTGCCGCTACCGCTGCGGGTCCACCGCCACAACGGTGAGCCCTGCCCGCGCGACGGCACCAAGATCGAGGCGGTCTTCTTCGAGGACTACGTGATGTGTTACTGCCCGACCTGCCAGACCGAGGGCAAAGTCCTCAAGGACCGTCGTCTGAGCCGTCTACTCAAATAGTCGCAAGCGAGCATCTTGGACCCGCTGCTCGCCAGCCTCAGGACGAGCAGCGCAAACCTCTAGCGCCCGCCCGCTCGGCGTTCTTTGCGCCTGCGGTCTCAAATAGGGGGACCGTAGACGCAAAGAACGCGTGAGCGGATCAGCGCTCGAGTTCGAGTTCGATCTCGAGGATTCCGTCTTCCGCGAGCTGCTCGCCGCGACGGGAGAAGCCGCACTTCTCGAGCACGCGCAACGAGGCGGCATTGTGCTGAGCCACGATCGCGTGCAGCGGGCGCTCGCTGAGTTCGGCGAGCAGGGCGCCGAGCGCCGCGGTGGCGACGCCCTGCCCCCAGAACTCGCGGCCGATCCAATAGGCGACCTCACGCTGATCTTGGGGGCCGAAGCAGGCCGCGTTACCGGCCACCACGCCATCCGCCAGCACTGTTCTGGTGATCGCGCTCGGGTCGGCAAGGACCCGAGCCCAGTGCACGTCGAAGGCCGGGCGCGACCGCGGCGGGAAAGCCGCCATCTCGCACGCCGACGGATCCTGCTGCTGGATGAAGAAGATCTCCAGATCCGCTGGCGCCACGGCCCGCAATTCGACTCGTAGGTCGGTCACGACGGGCACAGGCTAGGGCCTGGAGCCCGGCGCCTCAAGAGCCAATGCTTTGCCGCCGAAACCCGCCCAGATGACAGCGTTCGTGTGGCAGTGAGATGATTGGCGCTGTGGCACGGGGTGTCTTTCAGAAGCGAGCGTCGGTATGACGCAGCAGGCTGTGCTCGGCCCTTTCACGGAGGCCGCGATCTTCCTTGTAGCTGTCGTCTCGCCGGATGGCGAGAACGGCGTTCGGGAGTTACTCGCGGACGTGCCTGGGTTGCGGCGCTCGGTCGGCTTCCGGATACCGGAGGGTGAGCTGAGCTGCGTTGCCGGGATCGGATCTGATTTGTGGGGCAGGATCTTTCCCGGTGGCCCACGGCCCGCGCAGCTTCACCCTTTCATTCCGCTCGCTGGCGATAGGCACACGGCGGTTGCGACGCCTGGTGACCTGCTCTTTCATATCCGCGCGCACCGGCTCGATCTTTGCTTTGAATTGGCCCAGCGTCTGACCGCCAGGTTGGCGGGGCTCGGGCGCGTGATCGACGAGGTGCACGGCTTTCGGTCGTTCGACGAGCGTGACCTACTCGGGTTTGTCGATGGCACCGAAAATCCAGAGGGCGAAGAGGCGTCGTCCGCGGTGACGATCGGGGTCGAGGATCCGGCGTTTGCGGGTGGTAGCTACGTGATCGTCCAGAAGTATCTGCATGACCTGACCGCTTGGGACGGGCTCGCGGTGGAGCATCAGGAGCTGATCGTTGGGCGCACGAAGCTGAGCGACATTGAACTCCCGGACGATGTCAAGCCGAGCAACTCGCACGTGGCGCTCAACACGATCGTCGACGAGAACGGCGAGGAGCGCGAGATCGTCCGTTTCAACATGCCTTTTGGCCGCGTGAGTGAGGCGGAGTTCGGCACCTACTTCATCGGCTACGCAAGCGATCCCGACGTGATCGAGCAGATGCTGCGCAACATGTTCTTGGGCAGTCCTCGAGGTAACTACGACCGCATCCTGGACTTCTCAACGGCGGTAACGGGCACACTGTTCTTCGTGCCGAGCCTCGAGTTACTCGAAGGCCTCGCCGAGCCGGAACCGGACACAAGTGCGGCTGAAGGCGCGATCGCAGGAGCGGAAGGCGCAGCCGCGAACGGTCTCGAGCCAGACGCGGACAACGACGACGGATCGCTTGGAATCGGCGGTCTCAAAGGAGTATCGACGTGAACCATCTGCTTCGTTCTCTTGCCCCGATCAGCGAATCCGGGTGGAAGCTGCTGGACGGCGAGGCGCGCGACCGTCTGACACCCGCGCTTGGCGCGCGCAAGTTGGTCGACTTCAGCGGTCCGCATGGCTGGGAGCATTCGGCGACGAACCTCGGGCGAGTGAGACCACTTGAGCAGGGTGCCGGTGCCGTGTCGGCGCTGCAACGGCGCGTGCTGCCGCTGATCGAGTTGCGCGCCGGCTTTAGCCTCTCGCGCTCCGAGCTTCGTGACGCGGACCGCGGCGCCGATGATGTCGATCTTTCTGCGCTCGATACTGCCGCCCATGAGATCGCTTTGGCGGAGGGCGCCGCCGTGTTCCACGGTTGGGGCGATGCGATCAGCGGGATCGCCACGGGCTCGACCCCCGAGTCGGCTGACCCTGTTGACGTTGACACTTACCCAGACCGCGTCGCGGGCGCACTGCAATCGTTGCTGGCGTCCGGAATCGGTGGGCCATACGCGCTAGCTTTGGATAGCGAACGCTTCCGACACGTGATCGCGGCCGTCGAGCGCGTCGGCTACCCGTTGCGCGAGCATTTGGAGAAGATCCTCGATGGGCCAGTGGTGTGGGTGCCGGGACTCAGCGGCGCGACGGTCGTGAGCCTCCGAGGTGGCGACTTCATCTTCGACTCCGGCCAGGATCTCGCGATCGGCTACGACTCACACGACGCAGACCACGTTCACCTCTACCTGCAAGAGAGTTTCAGCTTCCACGTCGCTACGCCAGAGGCTGCCGTCACACTCGGCTCCTAGGCGCTCGCCGCCTACCGATGCCGTTCGTGCGGCATCATCTATCGCATGACTCTCAACGTTGGCGATACCGCCCCTGATTTCACGATCCCCGACCAGAACGGTGAAGACGTCACGCTCTCAGCCTTGCGTGGCAACCCCGTGGTCGTTTACTTCTATCCCAAGGCCAGCACGCCGGGCTGCACGATCCAGGCCTGTAGCGTGCGCGATCACCGCGATCAGTACGCCGGTTTGGGCGCGACCGTGCTCGGCGTTTCGCCGGATCCGGTCAAGCCGATCGCGAAGTTCGTCGAGAAGGAGCAGCTCAACTTCACGCTGCTCTCCGATTCCGACCACAAGGTCGCCGACGCCTACGGCGTCTGGGTCGAGAAGTCCCTCTACGGCCGCACCTACTGGGGCAACGAACGCACGACCTTTGTGATTGATGCGGACGGCAAGATCAGCCATATCTTCCGCAAGGTCAAGCCCAAGGAGCACGATGACCTCGTACTCGCTGCGCTCGGACAGGCTTCCTAGAGCAAACGTCGAAATCGGCCGATAACAGTGAGCATGACGACGCCAACCACCGCCTACCAGCAGGTCAACCAGTGGGACCAGAGCTGGGAGAAGATGGAGATGGCGAAGCCGTTGTACCCGCTCGACGACACTGATTCGTCGAACAACGGCGTCCAGAAGCCCGGCGCCGAGGGTGGTTACGCGCTGCCCACGGAAGCGGCCGTTAGCCTGCCTCACGTCGCCGCGGCCGACATCGACGTGGGCCCCGCCAAGCCCGGCGAGACCGCCAATTCGCCGGGCCTGAACGTCTTCGCCTAGGCCCGGGCTTACTGCTGGGTCGCAGAGAATAACCTGCCAGGTTTTAGCCCCGCTTTAGCGGACGGCGTGCCGGTAACAAGAAGATCACCACTGGGCCCCGTGCGTTCACCAGTATGCCCACCGCTTGCCTCCGGATGACCGGATGCATATCTCATTCGATGGGCCAAGAGCGGAGAGTGTTCAGGGATGGAAACATCGCGCGCAGGTGCAGTTCGGGTAGCCATCAATGCCGGGCGTGGTTGTGCGGCCATCGCAGTTGCCGCCTTCGCGCTCTCCGCATCTGCCGCAGAGGCGGCGCCCAGTTACGTCCCCGGGACGCCACAGCTGTCGACCATCACGGGCACCTCAGGCAACCCCGCGCCTTGGAATGAGTGGCAGGGAGATCTCGGCAGCAGCAGCGTGCTCAACACGCTGAACGTCGCCGATCCGATCCAGGTCCTGCCGACCTACGAGCCCCAGCCGCTTTCGACCACCACGGCCTACCCGAACGTTTCAATCACCGGTGCCGCGAGCCCGACCGACAGCGACACCAGCGTCCCCTACGAAAGCGGCACCGTAGGCACTCCCGGCCCCCTGAACGGTTACTGCGGCAGTGGCGACTTCAACGCCGAGACCGGCCAGGCGAGCTCGCTGCTCGGCATCGCCGCCGGTTCCGTTCCGGCCGTGAGCACTCAGCCGAGTGGCGTCACGCTCCCGCTCGGCCCCGACTACTTCCCGCATGTCGTGCTCAACGCCGACGGCAGCTTGACCGGTTACTTCGACTACCGGCCCAAGGACGAGGATGAGGCCGTCCTGGCCGCAACCTCGAACGACGGCGGCAAGGATTGGACCTTCAACGACAAGGCGCTCGAGCAGAACCCGGGCGTCTGCGCGGCCTCCGATGTCAACGACGACGGCCAGGGCCACCCAAACGTTCTGAACTTCGGCGGCACGACCAGCAACGCTGACGTCACCAGCGGCGGTGTCAACAACCTCTACACGCTGCAGCGCCCGGCCGGCGACAACGCCGGCATCGGCATGCTCGTCAACAGCCTCGCGGCGGCAACGGCCAGCGCTCCGCTGGCCGGCGTGCCCGCCAAGCAGTCGATCGGCATCGATCCGGACAGCTTCGACGAGGACAGCTCGGCAGTCGCGGTTCCGACCTCGGGCCAGGGCGTGACCCTGAATGTCCAGAACACGGGCACCTACGGCGAGGTCGACGCGCTTGTTCCAGGCGGCTTCGTCGACCTTGGCGCCACCGGTACGCCGAACGCGGGCAACTCCAGCGCAGCCGATGTGATCCAGTGCACCGGTGTGACCGCATCGGCCGCGCCGCTCGACACGAGCTTTGGCACGCCCAGCAACCCGGAGCAGAACACCCCCGGCCAGCTGACCGGCTGCACGGCTCCGAACGCGAGCGGTCCGATCACGGTCGATCCGCAGGATCTGATTGAGCAGGTGCTCGGCTACGCCGCCGAGAAGAGCGGCTACAAGTCCGGCACCGATTGGACCGTGCCGGCAGGTCCCAACACCGAGACCGCCGACAACGCGGTCGGCACCAACGCCGGCAAGTTCTACGTGGCGCCGACCCCGACCGCCGCGAGCGTCGGCTTCACCTACGAGGAAGACGGCATCCAGCTCAACGTCAACGCGCCCAACCGCGTCTACGTGAACGGCAACACGATGTACTGCTCGCAGAGCAACAACAACCCCACCACTGAGGTTGAGAACTGCACCAGCGGCGCTGGCGGTTCGCAGTTCACCGCGGCGGGCGGTTCGCCGATCCTGAGCGACCCGATCACCCCGGCAGGTTCGGAGATGACGACCGGGCTCGTCGCTCCCGACGGAATCATCGGCGAACTGCCGAGCTTCCCGACCGACGGCAGCTTCGCGATCCCGAACAACGCCACGTACGTGATGTACACGGAGAAGGAGCTCGATTACTACGTCGCCGGTGAGACCAACGGCGACGTAGACAGCACCAGCACGACCAACGCCGCCGGCGACCCGACGTTCGGCAAGTCCGGCTCGACTGCCGCCTTCGACATCGCCTTCGACCCGTGGGAGTACCTGCCGCAGGATCTGGCATCGGCGATCACCACGAGCGGAAGCGGCGCGACTGAGACGTTCGGGGTCGGCGCAAACGCCGTCAGCTTCACGATGGGTGACGGCACCACCGGTGACTACGTCACGCTCAACTGCACCGGTGCCGCGATCGGCTCCGCGACGGCGGTTACCGGCACCAACGGATCGGCGCTGGTCTCAGTCGGCAGTACTGACTGGATGACCGGTTGCAGCATTGTCAGCGCCACCACCTCTGACGGCGCGTCGGTGCCGAACGGCAGCCTCGCGGCGTTCTACGGCGATGACATGGCCAAGAACTCGATGCTCGCCGCCCCCGGCGCCGCGCTCGACAACCCCGCTCAGCTACAGCAGCAGGGCGAGGGCAAGGCGGGTACCGCATCGGGCAAGTACAACCTCTACGGCGGCGCGGCCAAGCTCTACAGCAACAACGAGGACTACGCGGTGATCCGCGTCGCCTGGACCACTGACGGTGTGAACTTCTACACCGACGGTCTGCAGACCCGCGGCATCGTTTCCGGCTCGGATCAGAGCAGCGTCGCCAACACAACTGGCAGCACCGGCAGTTGCGTCGCGGACACGAGCTACACCGACCTGACCAACCCCAACCAGCAGTGCAACCCGATCACGGGCGGCGAGGTCAATCTCAACGCATACGCGACACCGGGCACGACCGACGCTACCGAGATGCGCTGGCCAGGCAGCGCCGGCACGATCATCGACAACCACGGCACCTACGAGATGTTCATGTCGGGCGCCTGGGGCGGTGACGGGGACTCCGACGCGTTCAACCAGGTCTGGTACTCGACCTCGACCGACGGCCTGCACTGGAGCGCGCCAACCTCTGTGGTCTCAACCGACTACAGCTTCTCTGCCTCGGCCGCTCAGAACTCCACCCTCGCGGGTGGCGGCGATGCTGCGCTCGGCATTAGCGCCTACTACTCGGGTCGTGCCTACGGCCCGAGCGTCGTGCCGAACCCCAACGGCGACGGCAGCCTGCTGATGATCTTCGCCGGCTATCGGATTCCCAAGGGTGCCGGCAGCGTCGGCACGGTGCTCGGTACCAACAGCGCAGATCAGTACACGATTGGCAACGGCGGGAACGGCTCCGACCCGAACGCCTACCGCAACATCCTGATCGACACGCTGTTGACGCAGAGCGCGCCGATCCAGTTCAGCGGACCAAGCTCCGCGCTCTATGGCGGCTCGGCGACGCTGACGGCAACCGGTGGTGGCCCCTCCACGCCGGTCGCGTTCACGGTCGACTCGAGCACCGCCGGCTACGGCACTTCGAGCCAGGCATGCTCGATCAACGGCACCACCGTCAGCTACACGGCTCTCGGCAACTGTGTGATCGACGCCAACCAGGCCGGGGCGGGATACACCGCGATCGCCCAGGTTCAGCAGAGCGTCAAGGTGACGCCCGCGCCGCTGACGATCACGGCCTCCTCTGAGAGCAGCGCCTACGGCTCGACGCCGGGACAGATCACCGGGAGCCCGTCCGGACTTGTCAACGGGGACACCGCTGCCAGCCTGACCGGTCTTTCGTGCTCGACCACGGCGACCTCAGGCAGCTCGGTCACGGCTGGGGGCTACCCCTCAACCTGCAGCGGTGTCACCGACCCGAACTACGACATCACGTATGCCCCGGGAACCGTCACGGTGACGCCGATCGCGCTGACGATCACGGCCTCCTCGGAGAACAGCGTTTACGGCTCGACGCCGGGACAGATCACGGCGAGCGCGCCGGGGCTTGTCAACGGCGACACGGTTGCCAGCCTGACCGGTCTCTCGTGCTCGACCACGGTGACCTCAAGCAGCCCCGTGACCGCCGGCGGCTACCCCTCGAGCTGCTCCGGCCTGACCGATCCGAACTACACCCCCACCTACGTTGGTGGCACCGTGACCGTGAAACCGGCAGCGCTGACCATCACAGCCTCGAGCCCGAAGATCGCCTACGGCAGCGCCGTCCCGGTGATCACCGCGAGCTACGACGACTTCGTCAACCACGACACGGCGGCGTCACTCTCGACCAAGCCGAGCTGCTCGACCACGGTCACCAGCAAGAGCCCAGTCGGGAAGTACCCCTCCAGCTGCAGCGGTGCCACGGACCCGAACTACACGATCAGCTACGTACCCGGCACGGTTACCGTCGTCGCGGCGACGTCGACCACCACGGTCGCGATCGACGACTCGCCCTTCGACTGGTTCGGTTGGTTCGGGTGGCAGCCGTTCACGACGGCCGTGATCCACGTCACCGCGGCCAATGTGACGCCAACCGGAAACGTCGACGTCTACGAGGATGGGCGCCTGGTTGCCGTCGCGCCGCTGTTCGGCGGTGAAGCGATCGCGTTCCTGCCGCCGGCGCTGTGGCCCTTCAGTCTGAACAGCCACACGGTCCAGGCGGTCTACCAGGGCACCGGCAACGTCGCCGGCAGCACCAGCGCAACCGTCAAGTTCAAGTCGTAGCGCAGGAAACGCGTGGGGCGGCCGCTTTGCGGCCGCCCCACGAACTCTCAACTCATGCTCATGCCTCGCCGGCAGTCCACTTTTGGGACCGCCCGCAACCGAGGGTCTCTAGGAGAGGCCCTCGCGCGCTTCGCGTACGAGCGTCACTGCTTCAGGGAAGACGACTGCCATGACCTTGCGCAGCTGCTCAGCCTGCTCGTCAGTGGTCCCCTGGATGTTGGCGCGGTTCAGCGCGGCGACGGTCAAATCGACCGCCAGCTTGATCGCGTTGTCGGCCCACGCCAGCTTCTGGGCACCCTGCATCTGCTCAGCGAACTCACCGAGTCGCCGTTGAATCTCATCAGGGTCGCCGAAAAGGCCACCAAATCCGCTTTCGTCCATACCTCAATGCTACTCCGCGCCGGATCCTGTCCCGGCGGGCGGATCTGGATGCAGGACGCGGTCATTTCGACTGGACCTCTAACATCGCCGCCTGCATGAACGCTGCGGCGCAGGTCGAATACGAATCAGGGGTGCGGATCAGGTACGGCGGGCTCGCATTTCTCGCGGCGCTGCTGCTGGTCGCGTCCCAGCTGCTGCTGCTCACGGCGTCGCAAAGCGCCGTCAGCGAGGCGACCGTCTCGTTGATCAACGCGAACAAGAGCGGGTCGACCTACCTGATCGGCGACATCGCCGAAATGTTTGGCCTCTTTACCCTGGTGCCGGTATTCGGCTGGCTCTACAGGGTCTCGAAAGCGCGCAACCCGGGCATCAAGCCAATCCCACGCTGGATGGCCATGATCGGCGCGGCGCTCGCCGGAGTGATGTTCACGATCTACATCATCCTGTTGGTCTCCAAAGCGCACACGTTTGTGACCACGGGTAACCAGGGATACCCGGAGGCGTACGCGCTCACCAGTGGCGGCATGATCCGGATCGCTCCTTACTTCGCCGACCTAGGTGAACTGCTGCTCGCGATCGGGTGCATCTTCATCTCCCTGAACGCGATGCGCGTCGGTCTGTTCACCAAGCCGATCGGCTACGGCGGCATCGTCGCCGGGGCGATGTTCCTTTTCCCGATCGCCGCGCTCGCGCCGCTGATCCAGGGCCTGTGGCTCACAGCAGTCGCGGTGACCTTTGCAGGCCGCTGGCCGAAGGGTGACTTCCCGGCCTGGGAACGTGGCGAGGCCGTCCCCTGGCCAGGCTCGGGCAGGCTCCCGCCAGGTCCCGCGGAGCAGCGCAGCCGCCCGAGCCGCGCTGAGCGCCGCAAGGTCTCAGACAAGGACGTGCTTGCCGCCGTCGACCAGTCCAACGGCAACGGCACTCCCTCCCCAAGCACCAGCGCAGGCAAGCGCAAGCGCAAGCGCAAGTAACCGGGAGCGATGGACGTTGTGTGCCAGATCTGGCACACAACGTCCATCGCTTTGATGGTTCGCTGTCCATCGAGCGGCGTTTGCGTCGCCGAGCGGTGCCCGCTTCCGTCGCACCTCAAGCTCCCTGCGTCCTCTCGGCCCGGCACTCGCTCGGCCNNCACTCGCTCGGCCCGGCACTCGCCAGCCAAGGCACTCGACCGCCGGAAACAGCACGGGCCGCCCGGAGGGCGGCCCGTACAAGCCAGCAGCAGGTCTTCACGCGGGCCGCTCGGCCCGCGCCAGACGGGGTTACTCCTCTTTGGCCTGCTCTGACTGAATCTGCTTCTCCAGCGCCGCCATCACGGTCGGGTCACGCAGGGTGGTCACGTCACCCAGGGCGCGTCCTTCGGCGATGTCACGCAGCAGCCGGCGCATGATCTTGCCCGAGCGGGTCTTCGGCAGGTCATCGGCGAAGATGATCCGCTTCGGACGCGCGAACTTGCCGATCCGCTCGGCCACACCGGCGCGGATCAGGGCCTCCGCCTCGTCGGTGCCGGCGGTCGTGCCCTGGAGGGTCACGAAGGCGGTGATCGCCTGGCCGGTGTCCTCGTCGGACTGGCCGATCACTGCTGCTTCGGCCACGGACTCGCAAGCGACAATCGCCGATTCAACCTCGGCGGTTGAGAGCCGGTGCCCGGAGACGTTGACGACGTCGTCGATGCGGCCGATCACCCAGTAATAGCCGTCCTTGTCCTTACGGGCGGCGTCGCCGACGAGGTAGGTCTGCTTCCCGAACTTCTTCCAGTAGACCTCCACGAAGCGCTCGTCGTCCTTGTACAGAGTGCGTAGCATCGACGGCCACGGGCGTGTGATCACCAGCAGCCCTTGGCCCTCGTCGATCGGCTTGCCGTCGCGCTCGTCTACGACCTCGACCTTGATGCCCGGGAACGCCTGCGTCGCCGAACCGGGTTTGGTCGCCGTGATGCCCGGCAGTGGCGTGATCATGATCGCGCCGGTCTCGGTCTGCCACCAGGTATCGACGATCGGGCAGCGCTCACCGCCTATCACCTTGTGGTACCAGAGCCACGCCTTCGGGTTGATCGGCTCACCAACGGTCCCCAACAGTCTCAGGGAGGTAAGGTCGAACTTGTCCGGGTGCTCAGTGCCCCACTTGACGCAGGCACGGATCGCCGTCGGCGCGGTGTAGAAGATCGTGGCCTTGTAACGCTCCACCAACTCCCACCAGATGCCGCGGTGCGGGTAGTCCGGGGCGCCCTCGTACATCACCGAGGTCACACCGTTCGACAACGGCCCGTAAACGATGTACGTATGGCCGGTGATCCAGCCGACGTCAGCGCAACACCAGTAGACGTCGCTCTCAGGCTTCACGTCAAAGACGTACCGGTGCGTAGTCGAGGCACCGGTCAAGTAGCCGCCGGTGGTGTGCAGGATGCCCTTCGGCTTCGCCGTCGAGCCCGAGGTGTAGAGCACGAACAGCGGGTCCTCCGCGTCCATCGGCTCGGCCGGGCACTCATCAGCAGCGGCTTCGCAGATCTCGTGGAACCAGACGTCACGGCCGTCCTTCATCTCGCACTCTGTGCCCTTGGCCTGAATCACGATGATGTTCTTAAGCGTCTCAAGGTCACCCATGACCTCGTCCACGCTCTGCTTGACCGCGGCGGTCTTGCCCTTGCGCGCGGCACCGTCAACGGTGATCAGCGCCTTCGCCTCGGAGAACTCCATGCGCTCACGCACAGATTCGGCGGAGAAGCCGCCGAAGACGACGTTATGGACGGCGCCGATGCGAGAGCAGGCCAGCATCGAGACGACCGTCTCCGGAATCATTCCGGCGTAGATGCCGATCACGTCGCCCTTCTGGATTCCAAGGTCCTTCAGCGCGTTGGCGAACTTCTGCACATCCCGGTGCAGGTCGGCGTAGGTGATGTCGCGCTCCTCGCCCTCCTCGCCGCGCCAGTGGTACGCGACTCGGGCGCCGTTGCCGGCCAGCACGTGGCGGTCGACGCAGTTGTAGGAGACGTTCAGCTTGCCTCCGAGGAACCACTTGTAAAACGGGGGGTTGGAATCGTCCAGGACCTGATTCCAAGGCGTGAACCAATCAAGCTTCTCCGCCTGAGAAGCCCACCAGCCCTGCCAGTCGCGGTCGGCTTCCTCATAGATCGCGGGATCGTTCAACGTCGCGTGTGCGCGGAACTCCTCCGACGGCTCAAAGCTCTCAACCGAGAGCAGTCCCGCGAGTTCTTTGTCCAGTGCCTGGTCGTCGCGCGTGATATGCCCAGTTGCCATCTGTTGTCTCTCCCTCAATATCCAAAAGCACTCGTTATCCGACGGCCGCGCCCGGCTTGGTGGCCGGGCGCGGGTCCTACGGTTTGAGTTGCGTCATGTACTGCTTACGGCGTGTTACTCACCGAGCGGCAGAACTGAACGCTTGTACGTGGCCTTCATGATGTCGGCCGTCATGATGTAAAGCGCGACAAGCGCGGTGGCGATACCGAAGTACCCGCCGGCGTGCGTCATGCTCGCCGTGCCGCCGGAGGCGCCAATGCCGAGCAGGATGAACGTCACGGTCAGCAGCAGGAACAGCAGCTGCAGCGCCCGCGACGAGGCAAACGTGCACAGGAACAGCAGTCCCGTGAAGATGCCCCATGCCCACAGATACAGGCCGAGGCCTGCGCCGACCTCACCAGCCGGTGCGATCTTCGCCGCGTCAAAGCTGACGAGGAAGAAGAACGAGAGCCAGAAAGCGCCGAATGACGTGAATGCAACCGCGCCAAAGGTGTTTCCGGTCCGGAACTCCCACATGCCTGCCAGCAGCTGAGCGAGACCGCCGAAAGCAAACGCCATGCCGAGCACGACTGGCTCGCCGCCGGCGCCCACGAGGTTGGAGTTGAACATGCTCAACACCAAGGTGGTGAGACCAAAACCCGCGAGGCCCAACGGGGCCGGGTTCGACGGGGTCCAGCTGCCTGCGGTCGAAACGCTTGAGGACGTCGTGGGGGCGCCCTGATGCGGCTCACTAATGGTGGCCAAGGTCTTCTCCTCCTCTAAAGAGATATGTGACAGTTGTCACATTACGCACGCGCCCGGCGGCGTTCTGCCTCAATCGTGCGGCGGTAGCGTAGCTGCGCCGAACGGCCAAATTTGCGCGCCGAACGGTCATCGTTCATAGCGCCGGCGGACGCCCACCGGGGGTCTATCGTTTAGTCGCGAGAAGGGGGTATCCCGGACGTGGAGGTCTTGATCGGTGTTGTGGTCGGATGGGCGCTCGCCGCTTCGCTGGTGGCTGGCATCCGCCTGCTGCGCCCGCCGCGCGTGATCTCAGGCGAGGTCCGCGCCATGCAGACCGCGCTGCACGCCGCCACGGTGATGCTGCCGGACCTGCGCCGCGGGCTCTCCGACGAGTCGGCCCGCAAGGTCTTGCCGCACCTGCGCACGCTGACCCAGGCAGCGGCCGTCGCGCTCGGCGACCGTGAGCAGATCCTCGCCTTTGAGGGCGCCGGACACGACCACCATCGTGAGGGCGCGGAGCTGATTCCGGTCAGCGCGCCGGCGCGTGCGGATCGGTTGCATGTCGAGTCACAGATCCGTTGCGACCAGCCCGGTTGCCCGCTCGGCGCCGCCGTCGCGGCGCCGCTGGTGGTCGGTGGCGAGCTCGTGGGCTCGTTTGTCGCGCTCTACACGCGCGGGCGCCGGGTCACGCCGGACGACACCCGCACGGTCGCCGAGGCTGCGAGCCTGATCAGCGCGCAACTCGAGCTCAAGACGCTTGATGAAGCCGCGGAACGACTAGCGCGCGCGGAGCTGCGCGCGTTGCGGGCCCAGATCTCACCCCACTTCATCTACAACGCGCTAGCCGCGATCGCCGGCTACATCCACTCGAACCCGGAGGAGGCTCGAGAACTACTGACCGAGTTCGCCGAGTTCACCCGCTACGCCTTCCGCGGACAGAGCCCATACGTGACGCTCGCCGACGAGCTGTACTACGTGGAGAAGTACCTGCGCCTGGAGCGGGCGCGCTTCGGTGAGCGCCTGCAGGTGCGGCTTGAGGTCGCGCCCGAGGTTCTGCAGGCGGTTGTGCCGGTGCTGTCGCTGCAGCCACTGGTGGAGAATGCCGTACGCCATGGAGTTGAGCAGCGTGGGGAAGGGCGGATTGAGATCGTCGGGCGTCATATCGACGCCGACGTGGAGTTGCGCGTGACCGACAACGGCGTCGGCATGGACCCGGCCCGCGCCCAGGAGCTGCTCGCCGGTAAGGGCGGCGGCGTCGGCATCGTCAACGTGCAGTCGCGCCTGCAGGCAAGCTTCGGCCCCGGCTACGGGCTCGAGATCGACACTGCTCTCGGCCGCGGTACGACGATCACCATGACGCTGCCGAAGTTCCGCGCGGGGGTCAGGGCGGCATGAACTCGATCAGCGGCAGGGCCGCGTGATCCGCGTGCTCGCCGTAGACGACGAGCGCCCGGCACTCGAGGACATCGGCCGGTTGCTGAAGGATTCGCCGCTGGTCAGCGACGTGGTGCTGGCCGGAGGTGGCGCTGAGGCGTTGCGCAGCCTCTCCGACGAGCGCTTCGACGTGGTCTTCCTGGACGTGCGTATGCCCGGGATCGACGGGCTCGAGCTCGCCAACCTGCTGACCCAGTTCGCCGATCCGCCGGCGCTGGTGTTCGTCTCCGCCTACGAAGACGGCGCCGTAGGCGTCTTCGAGCACGACCTGCGGCCGATCGACTACCTGATGAAGCCGGTCTCGCGGGCCCGCGTCGAGCAGGCGCTGCAGCGCGCGCTCAGCAGCGAAGAGC
Source organism: Solirubrobacterales bacterium (assembly GCA_003137075.1). Classification (GTDB taxonomy): domain Bacteria; phylum Actinomycetota; class Thermoleophilia; order Solirubrobacterales; family Solirubrobacteraceae; genus Palsa-465. Next base: position 32,842 of record PLES01000027.1, on the reverse strand, counting down.
CGTCAGCCCGGGCTGGCGGCCAGCGGGCCGTCAGCCCGGGGGGCCCGGACTTGGTGCCGGCTTCGGCCGGCATGACCGACGAGATCATCCCGGTCGAGCACCAGCGCGGGGGCGCCACGCGGCTGCTCGACCGTTCGACCGTGCTGTTCGTGCAGGCTGAAGGCGACTACGTGCGGATTCACGCCGACAGCGGCCGTTATCTGGTGCGGGTCGCGCTCTCCGACATCGAGCAGCGCTGGGGCGCCTTCGGCTTCGTGCGTGTGCACCGCAGCTATNNGTGACGATCGTGATGGCCGACGGCAGCACCGTCCCGGTCGCGCGACGCCAGGTCGCCGACCTGCGCCGAAGGTTGCGGATGTGAGCACCGGACGGCGCCGGAACCTTGTCCCACCCGCCCTGCGCTCCCCGCGTGAGGAGCTGGCTGAAGCCACCGCCCACGGCCAGGTCTATCTGCGGCGCCTGCAGCGCGCCCAGTTCGGCCTTTCGATGCTGGCGCTGGTCGCCTTCGGCGCGGTCTTCGGCGTGCTGCCGATCGCGCTCTACCTGCTGCCGCACTTTGATCGCGTCGAGCTCTTCGGGATCCCGGTCTCGCTCTGGATCCTGGTGGTGCCGATGCTGCCCATTTTCCTCGCGATCGGCTGGCTCTACGCGCGCCGCGCGGACGCACTGGACGAGTCCTTCAGGGATCTGGTCGAGCGTTGATCGCACTCTTGGCCGTTGGCGCCGTGACGCTCGGCACCCTCGGTCTCGGGACCTGGGGCGTGCGCTTTGCGCGCACGACCTCAGACCTGTTGGTCGCAAGCCGCGCGGTCACGCCGTGGTGGAATGCCGCCGCGATCTCAGGCGAATACCTCTCGGCCGCGAGCTTTCTCGGGATCGCCGGACTCGAGATGCAGATCGGCGCCAGCGCGCTCTGGCAGTCCCTCGGCTTCACGGCCGGGTACCTGGCGCTGCTGTTGTTCGTAGCGGCGCCGCTGCGCCGCTACGGGTCGTACACGATCCCTGACTTCGCGGAGGCCCGGCTTCACAGCCCGGCGATCCGTCTGCTGGCGGCGGCGATCGTGCTGGTGATCGGCGGTTTCTACCTGGTGCCTCAGCTGAAGGGCGCGGGCCTCGCCCTGAACGTTGTGATCGGCTCGCCGTACTGGGTCGGGGTTGCGGTGGTCGCGGTGATCGTCGCGATCAACGTCGCGATCGGTGGCATGCGCGGCATCACCTACGTGCAGGCGTTCCAGTTCTGGCTGAAGCTGTTCGCCATCGCCGTTCCGATGATCCTGCTGCTGATCCACTTCGGCGGGCTGCCGGAACGCTCGGCGCTGTTCGGCGAGCAGTACCCGCACGCGGGCAAGGCCGGGCTGACCGTGCCGATCGGCTCAGCACAGCGTGTGCAGTTCCCGCAAGCCGGCTCATTCCAAGTCGGTGACCGCGTTGTGCGCGTCACGGCCGGCGAGAAGCTCACGCTGCCGGCCAACGTCGACGCGCGGATTCCGGCCGGCGGAGTCGTGCCGGTAGCGCAGGGCACCCAGGCCCTGCGCGGCAGTCGCTGGTCGCGTCCGATCGGCGGGACCGGGGAGGGGTCGCCGCTGCTGGTCTACTCACTGCTGGTGGCGACCTTCCTCGGCACTATGGGGTTGCCGCACGTGCTGGTGCGCTTCTACACGAACCCGGACGGGCACGCCGCTCGCCGCACGACCGTGCGGGTGCTCGGCCTGCTCTCGCTCTTCTACCTGTTTCCGGCCCTCTACGGCGCGATGGGACGGGCGCTGACGCCACAGCTCTATACGACCGGACAGACTGATGATGTCGTGCTGACATTGCCGCACGCCGCCTGGCCGGGCGCCGCAGGCACGATCCTCACGGCGATCACCTGTGCCGGGGCCTTCGCCGCCTTCCTCTCCACCTCGAGCGGCCTGCTGGTCTCGCTCGCAGGGACCCTCAGCCACGATGTCTGGCCGCGCGTACACCACTCGGTCCCGTCAGGCGTCGCAGCCCGCCGACGCTACTTCCGCGTCGCCGCCGGCGGGGCGATGGTGATCCCCTCGCTGATCGCCTTGGTCGCCCGCCAGGTGGACATCTCAATCCTCGTCGGTTGGGCCTTCGCGATTGCCGCCAGCACCTTCTGCCCGCTCTTCCTGCTCGGCATCTGGTGGACGCGACTCACCGCCCGCGGCGCGGCCTGCGGCATGGTGCTGGGCATGCTCACGGCGACCTCCGCGATCTTCGTCGGGCTGGCGCTCGGTGAGCCCACCCGCGGCGCGCTGGCGCTGCTGCAGCAGCCGGCGATCGTCTCGGTTCCGATCGCCTTCGCGACGATGGTCAGCGTCTCACTGACCGACCGTCATCGGATCACCGATGCCGACGCCCAGATGCTCGCGCTGCACGCGCCTGAGGGTCTCGGCCTGCGGCTCGCTGATGAGGACGCGGAAGGCGCCCTGGCCTAACCACCTGGCCCGACCTGGGCGTGTCTGGACACTCGCCGCCGCCCCAACCTGCACAACTCCTACCCGTGTCTCGCTCCTGCCGGAAGGTTCAGAGTTGTGCAGCTATGAGAGTCACGAGTCCGAACGTTCGTGTCGAGACTGGCGCTCGGTAGGAGTTGTGCAGTGGCCGCGCCGGTCCCGGCATCACCCCGTTACCTCTCGGCTCTCAGATGCTGGCGAACCGCAGCCACGCAGGCCACCACAAGCCGCGAATTACGTGACCACTTGGCGCCATCGTGTACCGCTAGCCGGTCGCGGCCGAGATCGTCGCCGGTGCGCCGAAGCCGACCAGCACTTCCGGCAATACCACGGTGCCGTCATCCTGCTGGCCGTTCTCCAGCAGTGCGATCATGTGCCGCCAGGTGACGGCGGTGCCGTTCAGGGTGTGGACCTGGGCCGGCTTACCGTCGGCGCCGCGGTAGCGTACGTCGAGGCGGCGCGCCTGGTAGTCGGTCGTGTTCGAGCAGGAGGTGACCTCGCGGTACTGCTCCTGCCCGGGCATCCAGGCTTCGCAATCGTACTTCTTGGCGGCGGAGGCGCCGAGGTCGTCGACGGCGATCGCCACCACCCGGTAGGGGATGTTGAGCTCCTGCAGGATCGACTCCTCGATGCCGAGCAGGCGTTCGTGTTCGGCGACCGATTCCGACGGCTCGACGAACGCGAACATCTCAACCTTGTCGAACTGATGCACGCGGAACATCCCGCGCGTGTCCTTTCCGGCGGAGCCCGCCTCGCGACGGAAGCAGGGGGAGAAGCCTGCGTAACGCAGCGGCAGCGCTTCCGCTGCGAGGATCTCATCCCGGTGCATTGAGGCCAGCGCGACCTCGGAGGTGCCCACCAGGTAAAGGTCATCGTCCCGCAACTGGTAGATCTGCTGCTCTGTATCCGGCAGGTAGCCGGTTCCGTAGAGCGCCCGCTCGCGCACCAACACCGGCGGAATCACCGGCTCGAATCCGAAGCCGATCAGCTTGCGCATTGCGTACTGAACCAGGGCCAGCTCGAGCATCACCATGTCGCCGCGCAGGTAGACGAACCGCGACCCCGACAGAGCCGCGCCGCGCTCCATGTCGACCATTGAGCCCGCCAGCGCCAGGTGATCGAGGCCGGTCTTGCCGGCCTCGCCGACTTCACGCAGCACCGTGTCAGCCGGGGGCGAATCGTCGAAGGGTATGTTCGGCAGGCCCAGCAGCAGCTCATCGAGCTGCGCGCGCACGGCGGTTTCGTCGTCGGTCAGCGAGCGTCCGCGTGCGGCCGACGCCGCCATCTGGTCGCGCTCTGCTGCCGTCGGTGCACCGGTACGGCCCTTGTTGAAGCGGTTCTGCTCGGCGCGCAGCTCTTCGAGCGCGACGGTGATCCCACGCCACTGCGCATCGAGTGCCAGCACCTGGTCAATCGCGTCGCCGGCGACATCACCACGCCGCGCCAAGGCGGCGCGCACAGCGTCAGCGTCGGACCTGATCAGCCGGATATCGAGCATCAGTAACTCAGCCTACCCGCGGGAGCGCGGCGTCAGTTTCCGGAGGCGCTTGGCAGCGCCGGCAGGGTCCCGATCGACTGGCTGTCGCAGGTCGGAACGCCAGGCTCAGGCGGCGCGTCGCGCCCGGCAAACCTGGCCACGAACATCGCCACCTCGCGTGCCTGCTTGCCGACGACGATGTTCTGCGGCATGTAAGCGCCGGAGAAACCGCCGTTCTCGATCGCGTAGAGCACCCGGTCGACCGGCCGCTCACAACGTTCGTTGAAGTTCGGGCCGCTGATGTTCAGGTAGTCCCGCGGATTCTGGCCGGAGCCGAAAGTCCCCGCGTAGGAGAGCGTGTGGCAGCCGCCACAGCGCTGATTGAACAGTTGTGCGGCGGCGACGTCCGTGTTGTAGTCCGCGGCGGTGACACCGATCGCCGCATCGGCCTTTGGAACGATGATCTTCTCGGTGCCGCAACCGCTCACCACGAAGGCGATGGCGGTCACTGCAAATAGGATCGGGACGAAGCGCAACGGGCGAATCATGCGGGGCCGGATCATACGTGAGTTAGTGGATGACGGTCGCGGCGCGAATCAGCAGCGCCGTCACCACCAGCGCCGAGAGTGTCATTGCGCCGACTTCACGGCGCATGATCGCGATCACAATCGCGCGCTGTTGCTCCTGTGGCAGGCGTCCGACCGCCTGCGCGTCAGGCAGCTCACGCGCGTCGAGGATCTGGGTCGCGGCAGAAATTTTGAGCTGCTCCGCGATCACGGCAACCACCACCGGCAGCACCCCGTAGAGCAGATGCAGGTCCGAAGCCTTCTTGCCCATCAGCAAGAGAATGCCTCCGAGCGCGCACTCGACGACCACCATGATCTGGCCAGCACGCAGGAGCTTCCAGAACCATGCGCTCGGGCGTTTGCGCAGCCACGCGGCCGAGCCCAGCAGGAATGCGAGCAGGTTCAGGCCGAGCGCGAGGCACCCGATGACGATGTGTACGTCCTTCACGGCGTCGCCACGATAGTCCCTCGCGAGGCCCCGACGACCGGCAGACGCTTTATTTGCGGCATTAAGCACTAAGTGGCGCCAACCGGACAAGCGGGTCGTCCGCGCTCTTACGGTGCTAGAAATCCGAGACGTGCTTCGCGATTACCTACCCGCGATCGTGTTTCTCATACTCGGCGGCGCCGTCGGCACGCTGTTCTCCTGTCTGAACCTCCTCACAGGGGTCAAAACACGCCCGAACCTGAACCGCTCGACGCCTTACGAGTGCGGTCTGCCGTCAGAGATCCAGCGCGGATTCCGCTTCGGGATCAGCTTCTACATGATCGCGATGCTGTTCATCCTGTTCGACATCGAAGTGATCTTCATCTACCCGATAGCGATTGAGCTGCGCTCGTTCGGTAGCTTCGCTCTGTGGGAGACGATCACGTTCGTGATCCTCTTGATGGTCGCGTTCGTCTACGTATGGCGCAGGGGAGCGCTCGAATGGAAATAAAACGAGAAGCACTACCGCAGGACATGGATTTCCGCTCGCGTCAGCTGATGTCGCGAGACATGCTGCGCGGCACGCTTGAGGACGAAGACCTCGAGCGCTTCGTTGAGCAGGCCGTGATGACCACGACGCTCGACAAGGCTGTCGCCTGGGCGCAGGGCAACTCGATCTACCCGATGACCTTCGGTCTCGCCTGCTGCGCGATTGAGATGATGTCGATCGTCGCCGCCCGCGTCGATATCGCCCGCTTCGGTTTCGAGGCCTTCCGCGCCTCTCCGCGTCAGGCCGACCTGCTGATCCTCTCGGGCCGCGTCTCCACCAAGATGGCGCCGGTCATCCGCCGCATCTACGACCAAATGCTCGAGCCGAAATTCGCGATCTCCATGGGCGCCTGCTGCTCCTCGACCGGCGTCTTCAACAACTACGCGCTGGTCCCGAGCGACAAGTTCATGCCGATCGACGTGCATGTGCCCGGCTGCCCGCCAAGGCCCGAGGCGCTGGCCCACGGCATCCTCAAGCTGCGCGACAAGATCCAGCACAACGAGCGTGAGGGTTGGCGTGAGCGTTACGACGCCGTCGGTACCGAAGAGGTCGTAGCGGTCGCCGCCGGCTCCGATTCCGGTAAGGCGGGAGGGCCCATTTCAATTACCGATCGTCACGGTGTCGCGCTGACCGCAAGCACTGGTGAGGCCGCGGGTGCCTGACGCCGCCGGCCTTGAGGTGCTCGCGGACGCGCTCCGCGCCGCCGACCCCAGCTCAGTGCTCGGCACCACCTTCGACCGTGGCCGCGCTGAGATCCAGATCGACCCGAGCAAGAACATCGAGGTCATCGAGCTGCTGCGCGAGCGTGGCTTCAACTTCCTCGCGAGCCTGCATGGCGTTGACTACTACCCCGAGGAGCCGCGCCTCGGCGTGGTCTACGAGCTGCTCGACATGAAAGAGGTCGACCGCGTTTCGCTGAAGGCGCGCGTCACGATCGACGCTGCGAAGGTCACCAGCGTGACCTCGATCTGGCCTGGCGCGGACTTCCCTGAGCGCGAGTGTTACGACATGTTCGGCGTGGTCTTTGAAGGCCACCCCGACCTGCGCCGGATCCTGATGCCCGAGGACTTCGAGGGCTTCCCCCAGCGCCGCGACTTCCCGATCGGCGGCGAGCCGATCCTGTTCACGTTCAACGAGACCGAACGCTACGGGAAGGACCGATGACCGCCCTGGGCGATTACCGCAAGCGTGAGGAGTCGATCAGCTACTCGGTCGAGTCTGCCGGCATGGGCGAGACGCATGAGCTGCTCAGCCTCAACATCGGCCCGCACCACCCGGCCACGCACGGCGTGCTGCGACTGATCGCGACGCTCGAAGGTGAGGTCGTACGCGACATCAAGCCGATCATCGGCTACGTCCACACCGGCATCGAGAAGACCGCCGAGCAGAAGTCCTACTGGAAGGCGATTCCGGTAGTCGAGCGCATGGACTACCTCAGCTACTACTTCAACGCGATGGCCTACTGCGGGGCGGTGGAGACGCTGCTCGGTCTTGAGGTGCCGCCGCGCGCCCAATACCTGCGCGTGATCCACCTTGAGCTGAACCGGATCATGTCCCACCTCGTTTGGCTCGGCACAAGCGCGCTGGACCTCGGCGCGATGTCGATGTTCTGGTACTGCTTCCGTGAGCGCGAGACGATCCTCGACCTCTTTGAGATGTCATCGGGTCAGCGCATGCACACGCGTTACTTCCAGATCGGTGGTGTCTTTGAAGACATCCCGCTTGGCTTTGCTGAGAAGCTGCAGAAATTCGTCGACGCGATGCCCGCCCGCGCCGATCAGTACGCGGACCTGCTGGAGAAGAATCAGATTCTGCTCTCGCGTCTGCGCGACACCTGCATCCTTGACGAGCAGACGCTGCTTGGCTGGAACGTCACCGGCCCGCTGCTGCGCGCCGCCGGCAACCCCTGGGATCTGCGTAAGGCTGCGCCCTACAGCAGTTACGATCACTTCGAGTTCAAGATCCCGGTCGGCAGCGTCGGAGACAACTACGACCGCTACCGCGTGCGCCACGCGGAGCTCTACGAGTCGACCAAGATCATCGACCAAGCGCTCAACGGGCTGCCTGAAGGGCCGACGATCGCCGACGACCGCAAGGTCGTGCTGCCGCCACGCCACGAGCTGGCGACCAGCATGGAGGCGCTGATCCACCACTTCAAGCTCGTCACCGAGGGCTTCCGCGTGCCTGAGGGCGAGGCTTATTACCCGATCGAGTCGCCGCGCGGTGAGCTTGGCTGCTTTGTGCGCTCGGACGGCTCGGCCAAGCCGGCGCGCGTGCACATGCGCGACCCCTCGTTCGTCAACCTGCAGTCGACCGCACCGATGGTCAAGGACTCCTACATCGCCGACCTGATCGCCACGCTCGCGATGGTCGACCCGGTGCTCGGCGGGGTCGATCGATGAGCTACTTCGATAAGCGGCCGCCGGTCAAGCGCTACGAGCACGGCTCGCGCGTGCCCGGCTGGGATGAGGCCGTTGACCTGACCAAGCCGCCGGCAACCGTGCCCGACCCGGCACTGACGCCGGTGCCCGCCGAGCTGCGCGAGAAGATCGAGGCCGCCATGGCCTTGTACCCCGACTCGAAGTCCGCTTCGATCCCGGCGCTGCACCTGGCGCAGCAGCACCACGGCTGGTGCTCGCCGGAGGCGATCGAGCAGGTTGCGTGCGTGATGCAACTGACGCCGGCCTACCTGACTTCGGTCGCGTCGTTCTACGACATGTTCGCGCTGACGCCCAAGCCCAAGCACGACGTCTATGTCTGCACCAACATCAGCTGCTCGCTGCTGGGCGCCGACGAGTTCTACGAGCAGATGTGTGCCTCCGCCCACGGTCACGAGGACATCGGCGTGCGCGGCTTCGAGTGTCTCGGGGCCTGCGACATCGGTCCGATGGCGTCGGTCAACGGCGAGTATGTCGGCCCGCTCAACCTCTTTGACGCACAGCTGATCGTGGAGGACCTCGAGGCGGGGCGCCCCGTGCTCGAGCACAAGCAGCTCAGAAACCGTGCCGTAGCGGATCCGCAAGGCAGAGTCGCTGACTGGACCGGAATCGACCCAGTGGGGCAAGAGGGATGACACCTACACATCTTCTGTTCGACCGCATCGACGAACCGGGCCTGAATACGCTTCAGGGCTACGAGAAGCGCGGTGGCTACAGCGCCCTGCGCAAGGCCTTCGCGATCCCACAGGCGGCGATCGTGGAGGAGATCTCCGCCTCCGGCCTGCGCGGCCGCGGCGGCGCCGGCTTCAAGATGGGGCAGAAGGCCTCGTTCCTGCCCAAGGGCGAGATGGCCAAGTACCTCGTCTGCAACGCCGACGAGTCTGAGCCCGGCACCTTCAAGGACCGCGAGCTGATGCAGAAGTGCCCGCACATGCTGATCGAGGGCATGATCATCACGACCTTCGCGACCGGCATCAACCACGCCTTCATCTATATCCGCGGCGAGTACGAGCTGCAGGCGGACATCCTCGAGGCGGCAATCGCCGAGGCTGAGGCGGCCGGCTTCATCGGCGAGAACATTCTCGGCTCCGGGCACTCGCTGAAGCTGGTCCTGCATCGCGGTGCCGGCGCCTACATCTGCGGTGAGGAGACCGGCCTGCTCGACTCGCTCGAGGGCAAGCGCGGCAACCCGCGCCTGAAGCCGCCGTTCCCGGCGATCGAGGGTCTTTACGCCGGGCCGACGCTGGTCAACAACGTTGAGACGCTGGCGACCGTGCCGACGATCATCAACATGGGCGGCGCCGAGTACGCCAAGATCGGCACCGAGGGCTCGACCGGCACCAAGCTGGTCTCTGTCTCCGGCGACGTTCAGCGGCCCGGCAACTACGAAATCGTGCTCGGCACCTCCAGCCGCGAGATCATCTTCGACCTCTGCGGCGGTCCCAAGCCGGGGCGCACGGTCAAGATGTGGTTCCCCGGTGGTTCGAGCTCGCCGGTGCTGCTCGAAGAGGATCTTGATGTCGCCTACGACTTCGACACGCTCGCCAAGGCCGGCTCGATGCTCGGCTCCGGGGCGATCATCGTCGTCGACGACACGCACAGTGCCCTTGAGGTCGCTCAGAAGCTGACCAAGTTCTACGCCCACGAGTCCTGTGGCAAGTGCGTGCCGTGCCGCGAAGGCACCAACTGGACGCATAAGATGCTGGCGCGGATCGAGTCGGGTGAGGCCACTCCGATGGACCTCGACATCCTCGCGTCGGTACAAACCCAGATCATCGGCAACTGCCTCTGCGTCCTCGGTGACGCTATGGCGATGCCGGTCGGATCGATCGTGGCGAAGTTCCGTGACGAGCTTGAAGCCGAGATTGAAGCGGCCAGCGAGCGCGCCAACACGGTGCCCGTGGCGCCGGTCCAGGACGCAATTCCCGTCGGCGCGCACTAGCGTTCCCGCCGGAATCCACAGAGCACCCATGCCAAGACCAGAACAGACAATCGTCAAGCTGACCATCGACGGCCGCGAGGTAGAAGCCATCGCGGGCACGATGCTGGTCGACGCCGCCAAGCAGGTCGACGTCGAGATCCCCTACTTCTGTTACGAGCCCAAGCTCGGTGAGCCGGTCGGCGCCTGCCGCATGTGCCTGGTCGAGATCGAAGGCATCCCGAAGCTCCAGACGTCTTGCTCGACGCCGGTGCGTGAGGGCATGGTCGTCAACACCACCGTGGACCGCGTGCTCGAGGCCCAGAACTCGGTGATCGAGTTCCTGCTCGTCAACCACCCGCTTGACTGCCCGGTCTGTGACAAGGGCGGCGAGTGCCCGCTGCAGGACTACACCTTCGGCTGGGGCCGCGGCAAGAGCCGTGTGATCGAGCCCAAGCGTCACTTCGTCAAGCCCCTGGCGCTCTCACCGCTGATCGCCATCGACCGCGAGCGCTGCATCCTCTGTTACCGCTGCGTGCGCTTCAGCCAGGAGGTCGCCGAGGACTGGCAGCTGATCTTCACCGAGCGCGGCGCCCACACCTTCGTCGGCACGCATGACGGCCACCCCTACGTCGCACCGTTCAGCGGCAACATCGTTGAGCTCTGCCCGGTCGGCGCACTCACCTCGCAGCCGTACCGCTTCCGCGCGCGGCCCTGGGACATTGAGGGCGCGGGCGGCATCTGCACGCTCTGCCCGTCGCAGTGCAACGTCGAATTCACCGTGCGTGACGACAAGGTCGTGCGCGTGCTCTCGCGTGAGAACTCCGCCGTTGACGACGGCTGGCTCTGCGATAAGGGCCGCTTCGCCTACCAGGCGATCCACGTTGACGAGCGCATCACCGAGCCGCTGGTTCGCGGTGAGTCAGGCGAGCTTGAGAGCGCCAGCTGGGAAGCTGCGCTTGGCGCCGCCCGTGCGATCGCCGGTCATCGCGGCCGCGGCGCGGCGCTGGTCGGCGGTCAGGCCACCAACGAGGAGGCCTACCTGCTCGGCCGCATCGTGCGCGAGGGCCTGCAGTCACACGACATCGATTCGCGTCTGAGCGGCACCGTCGAGCTCGGCCTCACCCGCGCGCTGGCCGCGCCGGCGCTGCAGGCCACCGTCGCCGACCTCGAGTTTGCGCACACCGTGCTCGTGCTCGGAACCGAGCCGGTCGACGACTCGCCGATCCTCGATCTGAGGATTCGCAAGGGCGTGCGCCGAAACGGGGTCAAGCTTGCGATCGCCAGCGCGCGTCCGAGCACGCTCGATCCGAACGCGACGCTCTCACTGCGCTACGCGCCTGGTTCTGAAGCCGAGTTCCTGGCGGGACTCGATGCGGCGCTGAGCGGTACCGCGGCTTCCGACGAATTCGGCGCGCTCGCCACGCTGCTCAAGGACGGCGGTGAAGATGTGGTCATCCTCTGGGGTGAGTCACTGCCAGCGCAGGCGCTGCCGACGCTGCTGAGTATCGCCGGCAAGCTCGGCCTCACGGACCGCGACGGTGCCGGCCTGCTCGAGGTTCCGAACGGCACCAACGCCCGCGGTATCCGCGAAGCGGGCGCGCTGCCGAACGCTGGCCCCGGCTACTCCGAGGTTCAGGCCGGGCGCAACGCCGCTGAGATCGCTGCCGCGCTCACCGCCGGCGACGTCACCGTGCTCTACCTCTTCCAGGTCGATCCGCTGCGTGACCTGCCGGCCCGTGCCAGCTGGGACGCGGCGCTCGGCAAGGCGGCGGTTGTCGTCGCTCACGCCTCGGTCCTGACCGAGGGTCTCGCGCGGCACGCCGACGTCGTCTTCCCGGCCGAGTCCAGCGCCGAGAAGGAAGGCACGATCGTGCACCCCGACGGTCGCCTGCAGCGCCTGCGCGCAGCGATCAAGCACCCGGGCGAGGTTCGCGCCAGCTGGCAGGTGCTGGTTGACATCGCCAAGGCGACCGGCGTTGAGACCGGCATCCTGACCGCCGGCATGGCCTTCCAGCAGCTGACCAAGGCAGTCCCCTTCTATGCGGGCCTGACGCTTGAAGCGATCGGTGGCCGTGGCTTGCGCTGGCCTGAGACCGACGCCGCTGCCGAGATGCCGGCGGGGGCCGCTCCGGCCCCGGCGAAGGTGCAGGCTACCGAGCCAGCACCTGAGGGCAAACTGCTGCTCGGTACCTACCGCTCGATCTGGGCCTCGACCGAGGTCGAGATCTCGCCGGCGCTGGCCTTCACGATCGCCGAGCAGCTGGTGGAGCTCGCGCCGCAGGACGCCATCGCGCTCGGGATCGAGCACGGCGCCGCCGTCCAGGTCGCCCAGAATGGCACCCGCCTCGCCGGTCGCGCGGCGATCCGCACAGGCGTGCCCGCCGGAACAGCTTTCCTCGCCGCCGGCATCGCCGAGAACTCGGCCAACGCCCTGACCGAGTCGATCGTGGAAGTCGTGAAGGCATGAGCTTCCCGATCGCTGCGGTGACCTACTTCGAGCCCTGGTGGATCCAGATCATCAAGGCGCTGATCATCTTCTTGATCATCTTCGGCGTGCTGCCGATGCTGACGGTCTACGAGCGCAAGCTGCTCGGCCGTTTCCAGCACCGCTACGGCCCAAACCGCGTCGGCCCGTTCGGCCTGCTGCAGCCGATGGCTGAGATCGTCAAGTTTGCGCTCAAGGAGCCGTTCCGTCCGACCACGTCGATGGGCTTCCTCTTCCGCGCCGCCCCAGCGCTCTCAATCCTCACGGCAGTCGGCGGGCTCGCGCTGATCCCGTGGGGTCCGGTCACCAACATCTTCGGCACCAACGTCGGCCTCTACGGGATCGACGTCTCGGTCGGCCCGCTCTATGTCTTCGCGCTCGGCGGCATCTCGTTCTACGGGATCCTGCTCGGCGGTTGGGCCTCGGGCTCGAAGTACTCGTTCCTTGGTGGTATGCGCGCCGCCGCCCAGCTGATCTCTTACGAGGTCTCGCAGGGGCTTGCGCTGGTCGGCGTACTGATCACCGCGCAGACGCTGTCGCTGGTCGGGATCGTCAACGCCCAGCGCGGCATGTGGTACTTCATCCCGCAGGTCGTCGGCTTCCTGATCTTCATGGTGGCGTCGTTCGCCGAGACCAACCGCGCACCGTTCGACCTCGTCGAGGCCGACGCTGAGCTGGTCGGCGGCTACTTCACCGAGTACGGCGGCACCGGTTTCGTCGCCTACCTGTTCGCGGAGTACGTGAACATGATCGTCGTCTCCGGCATCGCCACGACGATCTTCCTCGGTGGCTGGCTGCTGCCCTTCGGCATCCATCCGCCGACCTGGGTCGATCCCTTTGTGGTGCTCGCCAAAATGATGATCTTCATGACGCTGTTCATCTGGATCCGCGCGACCCTGCCGCGTCTGCGTTACGACCAGCTGATGTCATTCGGCTGGAAGATCCTGCTGCCGCTGGCCACCCTCAACCTGCTCGTCACGGCGATCATCGTCGTCCATTAGGAGCGCAGCGAACATGCCTTACGAACCTGGACCAGACGTAATCGAAGTAATGCGCCACCCCGCCAAGGGGCCGGCGATGAGCACGTTGCGTGTCTTCGGCGAGACGCTGCGCGGCATGAAGACGACGCTCGCCCGCGTCGCGGAAGGTCCGCTGACGATCCAGTACCCGGAGGAGAAGACGCCGGTCTACCCACGCTTCCGTGGCCGTCACAAGTTGCACAAGTTTGAGGACACCGGGCTTGAGAAGTGCGTCGGCTGCTCGCTCTGCGCCGCCGCCTGCCCGTCGGACTGCATCCGTGTGGTCGCGGCTGAGAACACGCCCGACAACCGCGTCTCGGCCGGTGAGCGCTACGCGGCGGTCTATGAGATCAACCTCAGCCGCTGCATCTTCTGCGGTTACTGCGAGGTCGCCTGCCCGTTTGATGCGATCACCATGGGCCACGACTACGAGCTCTCTGACTACACGCGCTCTGACTTGATCTTCACCAAGGAAATGCTGCTCGCTGAGCCGCTTGAGCGCACGCCGTTGAGGACCGAAGGGGAGTAACCGGGCGAGATGTCTGAAGTTCTGTTCTTCATAGCTGCGATCGCAGCGATCGTCGGCGCCGTGGGCGTCGTAGCTATGCGCAACCCGTTCTACGCGGTGCTCGCGCTGGTCTGCCACCTCGTCTCGCTGGCGGCGCTGTTCCTGCTGCTGCGCGCCGAGTTCGTCGCGGCTGCCCAGGTGGTTGTCTACGCCGGCGCGGTGATGGTGCTCTACGTCTTTGTGGTCGCATACGTGGGCGGCGCCGAGGAGATCCGCTCCGGCAACGCGATGCGCGTACTTGGCCCGTTGTTCGCGGTTGCGGTCGCGATCGAGCTCTGCATAGCCCTGCTCGGGTCGGCGCTGAGTGGCATCAACAGCCAGGGCGCGGCCTACAAGCCCGGCTTTGGTGAACCGGCGCGGATCGGCAAGCTTTTCCTGACCGACTACCTGTTCGCCTTTGAGGTTGCCTCGCTGCTGCTGCTGGTAGCGGCGATTGGCGCGATCGTGCTCGCACGCCGCCGCCGTGGCCTCGAGGACGACGACGGCTCGATCGCTCGGGTGATCGGTGAACGCCGTCCGAGCTACACCGGCACGATGGCTGAGGGCGCCGGCACCCGCCAGGTTTACCAGGAGATCGAGGCCGGCCATGGCGGCTCGTTCGAGATCGGCAGCGCTGAGCCCAAGGAGCGCGCTGCCGCGGTCGTCGCCAGTGAAGACGGCGAGGACGGCGCATGACCCTGGGCTGGTACCTGGCCGTTTCGGCCATCATCTTCTCGATCGGTGTGGGTGGCGTACTTGTGCGACGCAACCCGCTTGTGATCCTGCTGTGCCTCGAGCTGATGCTCAACGCCGGCAACCTCGCGCTCGTGACCTTCTCCCGCATGTACGGCGGCGAGGGCGGCCAGATCTTCGCGTTGATCGTGATGGTCGTGGCCGCCTGTGAAGTCACCGTGGGCCTCGGCCTTATCGTCGCGATCAGCCGCCGCAACCTTCCTGTTGATGTCGACGAACTGCATGAGCTGAACGGATGAGTCCGACTACCTGGGGCTGGTTGGTCCTACTCTTTCCCCTGATCGGCACCGTTGTGATCGGCGTCGGCTTCAAGCGCTGGGGCAGGGCGGCCGGTGTAATTGGAACTGCTGCCATCGCGCTGTCGTTTGTCTGCGCAGTGGGCGCGCTGGTCACGCTGCTCGGTAAGCCCGAGCACGGGCGCGAGCTCACCTCGAGCCTCTGGAACTACGCCTCCGCCGGCGGGGTTGACGCGAAGCTGCAGATCCTGGTCGACCCGGTCTCGGTCTTCATGATCCTGGTCGTCACCGGCGTTTCGACGCTGATCCACCTGTACTCGATCTCGTACATGAAGTCCGACAAGGGCTTCGCGCGGTACTTCGCCTACCTCAACTTCTTCGTGCTTTCGATGCTGGTACTGGTGCTCGGCGGCAACTTCGTGATGCTGATCGTCGGCTGGGCCTTCGTCGGTGCCGCGTCCTACCTGCTGATCTCCTTCTGGTATCGACGAGAGACCGCGACCAAGGCCGGCATCAAGGCCTTCGTGATCAACGTGCTCGGCGATGTCGGCCTGGTGCTCGGCACCTTCTTCATCTTCCGCCACACCCACACGGTCTCGTTCCTCGGCAGCTTCGCGGCTGCACCGCACGTCTTCCATCACGACTCAACGGACCTTGTTGCCGGCTGCCTGCTGTTCCTCGTGGGCGCCTTCGCCAAGTCCGCGCAGCTACCGCTGCACACCTGGCTGCCGGACGCGATGGAAGGCCCGACCCCGGTCTCCTCGCTGATCCATGCCGCGACCATGGTCACCGCCGGCGTCTACCTGATCGTGCGTCTGCACCCGCTCTTCCAGCTCGCTCCCACCGCCGGCGAGGTCGGCGCGATCGTCGGCTGCGCGACGCTGCTGGTGGCCGGCACAATCGCGCTGGTCGTGACCGATCTGAAGCGGGTGATCGCTTACTCGACCATGTCCCAGATCGGCTACATGATCATGGGTGCGTCCGCCGGCGCTTACTCGGCGGCGCTCTTCCACCTGATGACGCACGCCTTCTTCAAGGCGCTGTTGTTCATGGCCGCCGGCTCGATCATCGGCGCCATGGCAGGCGATCAGTCGCTTGACCGGATGAGCGGCTTCCGTAAGGCGCTGCCCTTCACCTTCGCCTGCTTCATCATCGGTGGCCTTGCGCTCTCCGGCCTGCCGCCCTTCTCGGGGTGGCTGTCGAAGGACGACATCATCGCCTACCTCAACAACCGTGGTGGCGTCTACGAGGTGCTCGGCATTCTCGGTTACGTCGGCGCGCTGCTGACCGGTCTCTACACCTTCCGCATGATCTTCCGCGCTTTCTTCGGCGAGCCCTCACCAGAGGCCAAGGAGCTCGAGCACGGCCACCTGGCGCACGCGCACACTCCGCGCAATCCGATGACCGGCGAGGAGGAGGACAACGACGTTGGCTTCCCCGGGCCGGAGCACGTGATCGCCGAACGCGAGCTCCCGATGAAGGTCGCGATGAGCCTGCTGGCAGCGCTCGCCGTGGTCGGCGGCTTCCTCCAGATCCCGGGCGTTGATCACGTGATCCAGAACTTCCTGAGCCCAGCGCTCGCCAACGCTCCGCTCGCGAGCGCAGCCCATGAGCCTTCGAACGGCAACGCCTGGATCGGCCTGATCATCGGCGCCGTGATCGGCCTGGTCGGCATCTCGATCGCGTTCCGCATTTACATCGTCAGGCCCGGAACGGCGAAGCGGCTGCAGGAGCGGCTGCCGGCGCTGCACAACTTCCTGGTCCACAAGTGGTACTTCGACGAGCTGATTGACGTGGTTATCGTGCAGCCGTCGCTGATGCTTGGACGCTTCGCCCTCGGTGTACTTGATCGCGGCGTCATCAATGACGGCCTCACCGGCGGCGTCACCGGCCTGGTTCGCTCCGGCGGGGCCGCGGTACGCCGCGCGCAGACCGGGTTCCTGCGTTACTACGCGGCGGCTTTGATCTTCGGGCTCTCGTTGGTGCTTCTCTACTTCCTGATCTCCTCAACCTGATCTGACCGTGAGTCTCTCAATCCTTCTCTGCCTGCCGGTACTGCTCGCGCTTGTCGCGACACAGCTACCCGAGCGTTACGTCGGCCGCGGCGCGGCGCTGCTCAGTTTGATTCCGCTGGGCATCGCGATCGACTACCTCGCGCGCTTCAACCCGGGCAACTCAGGCCTTCAGTTCGTCACGGACAAGCTCTGGATCAGCTCCCTGGGGATCCACTACAAGCTGGCGATCAGCGGTCTCAACATCGCCCTGGTGGTGCTGACCGCGATCCTCTTCACGATCTCGCTGGCCTGGTCTTCGCAGCGCCAGATCGATCGCCCGAAGCTCTACTACTTCCATTTCGGTCTCGCCCAGAGCGCCGTGCTCGGCGCCTTCATGGCCCAGGACCTGGTCCTGTTCGTCGGCTTCTTTGACCTGATGCTGATCCCGTTTTACTTCCTGGTCGGGTCATGGGGTACCGGCGATCGGGTGCGGGCCACGGTCAAAATGGTCATCTACACCGCTGTCGGGTCGTTCCTGATGCTGGCGGCGGCGATCGCCACCGGCGTGCTCGCTTCAGGGCAGCACAGCACGGCTCTGACCTTCACCTTCACCGCGCTTCAGCACCTCGGCCTCTCGCGCACCGACCAGGACTGGATGTTCCTGGCGTTCGCAGCGGCCTTCCTGGTGAAGATGCCGCTGGCACCGTTCCACGGCTGGCTGGCCGACGCCTACAAGTCGATGCCGATTCCGGCGGTTGCCGTGTTCTCGGGCGTCGTCTCAAAGGTCGCGGCCTACGGTTTCATCGCGATCGTGCTGCCGATCTTCCCGCAGGCTTCGCACCACTACCAGACGCTCATGCTCGTGATCGCCTTGTTCTCGATCCTGTGGGCGACGGCGATGGCCTTCACGACCAAGGATGCACGGCTCGTGATCGCCTACTCCTCGGTGGCGCAGATGGGCTTCATCATGCTCGGCATCTTCTCGTTGAAGTCGACCGGCGATCAGGGCGCGCTGCTGCAGATGCTGAACCACGGCATCGTCACCGCCGCATCGTTCTTCATCGTCGCCGCCGTGGCCGCTCGCGCCGACGGCAGCGAGAACCTCGACGACATGGGCGGTATCGCCTTCCGCGCCCCGGTCCTCGCGAGCTTCTTCCTGATCGTGACCTTCGCCAACCTGGCGATGCCGGGCTCGTCGAACTTCATCGGCGAGTTCATGATCCTGCTCGGGGTCTTCTCGACCCAGATGTGGATTGCGATCGTTGCCACCCTCGGCGTCGTCGGTGCCGCGGTCTATGCCCTGCGGCTGTTCATAACCGCGATGCACAACCGCGTCGGCGGCCGTGTCAAGTCGTTTGAGGTCAGGCGGATTGAGGTGATCGCGATCGTGCCGCTGCTCGCGCTGATCCTGGTGCTCGGGTTCTACCCGCAGTTCGGGCTCAACAAGTCGCAGGACTCCGTCAAGGCTGCGATCGCACCCGCCGCGTTCGGCGGATGCCAGAACGATTTCCCTGGGCGCACCGTGCTGTCGTGCGTCGCGTACGACCCCTCCAAGACCCCCACGAGCAAATGAACCTCGCCCAGATCGCCGCGATCACCCAGCACCACTTGAAGGGCCCGTACATCAACTGGGCGGCGCTCTCGCCGACCGTCGTACTGACCGTCGGTGCCATAGCCGTTCTGCTGCTCGGTCTGCTCAGCAGCCCGATGGTGCGGGAGCGCCTGGTCCCTTCGGCTGCGCTGCTGACCCTGCTCGGCGCCATCGGTGCTGAGATCTCGCGCTTCAACCACCCGGCGACGATCGTTCACGGCGCCATGCGGGTCGACGACCTGGCGATTCTGATTGACCTGATCTGCGCCGTCTCGGCGATCGCGACCGTGATTCTCGCGTGGCGCTCGGCAGCGCCACGCGAGGCCGGCCACGGCGAATTCCACGCCCTGCTGCTGTTCAGCGTTATGGGCATGGCGATCCTGGCCTCCGCCCAGGACATCATCGTGCTCTTTGTCGGGCTCGAGCTGCTGTCAATTCCGCTGTACATCCTCTGCGCCTCCGAGTACCGGCGCGAAGGATCACTGGAGTCCGGCCTCAAGTACCTGATCATCGGCTCGGTCGGATCGGCGACGCTCGTCTATGGGCTCGCGATGATCTACGGCGCTACCGGTCAGACCGGCTTCACCGGCATCGGTAACGCGATTGCCAGCAACAACATCCTCACCGACCCGCTGCTGCTTGGCGGTATCGCCCTGACAGCTGTCGGCTTCGCCTTCAAGGCCTCGGTGGCCCCGTTCCACCAATGGACCCCGGACGTTTATGAGGGCGCCCCGACGCCCGTCACCGCGTTCATGGCGACGGCCACCAAGGCGGCGGCGTTTGCCATCTTCCTGCGCTTCTTTGACGTCGCGCTGATCTCAGATCAGAACAAGTGGGCGCCGCTGCTCGCCGCGCTTGCCGCGATCACGATCATCGTCGGCAACGTCGGTGCCCTTGGTCAGACGTCGCTGAAGCGCATGCTCGGCTTCTCCGGCGTCGCGCAGGCCGGGTACATGCTCTCCGGCGTGATCGTCGGCACCCAGCTCGGCGTCTCCGCGACCGTGCTCTACCTCGGCGTCTACCTGGCGATGAACATCGCCGCCTTCGCCGTGATCCAGGCACATCAGATCGAGACCGGTGACGACCGCATCGCGGGCCTGCGCGGCCTCGGCAAGCGCTCGCCGGCGTTGGCGGCGTCGCTGACAGTCGCAATGCTCGGCCTGGCCGGCATCCCAGGCACCGTCGGCTTCGTCGGCAAGTTCCAGCTGATCCACGCACTGGTTGACGGCGGCTACGGCTGGCTGGCGATCGTGCTGGTCGTCGGGGCCATGATCTCCCTCGGTTACTACCTCAGGGTCGTTGCCGCGGTCTGGATGTCGCCAGCCGGTGAGCATGCCGAGATCAGCGGTGTGCCGGCGCCTGGTGATGTCCTGCCGGTAGCGCTCGCCCCGATCGCAGGTGGCTCACCTGAGGCCGACCAGCTGCCTTACACAGAAATCGTCTTCGTCGCGGTGCTGTTCGCGACGCTCTGCGTCGTGTTCGGGATCCTCCCGTCACCGCTCTTCCACCTCGCCGCGCATGCTGGTGCGGCGTTCAGCGGTCTTTTCTAGGCCGCTACTTGCCGTCGCGGTAGGGCGAGTTCTCGAGGATCGACTGGTGCAGAGCCCTGATGACGGGGGCGTCACCGAGTTCTGGGCCACTCGATTGCCTGCGACGTGGTGCCGCTCCACGCGGGGTCGGCAGTGCGTCAGCCAGGCGCGCCAGCGCCGGCGTACGCTCGTGATGCCACCAGATGGCTGTCGCTACCGGGTCAGAACCGCTTGGCGCCAGTTGCAGGGTCTCCGAGAGCTGTTCCACCGCATCCAAGAACTGGACGTACTGCTCGAAATTGAGGGAGGTGGCGCCAGATCGCAAGCTTTCAAGCGCGGCAAGGATTTCGCGGTGTTGACCCATCGCTGACGGATCTATCGGCAGCAACGCGCCTGCACGCTCCTTTGAGCGGGCGTCCTGGACGAACAACCCAGCTGCTCGGTTCTTGCTTCGGGCGGTTGCGCGCAGGCGTTGAAACGGCGACACTCCGGGCCGGTCGCGGGATGCGGCTCCAGTCAGTCCAATGATCACCGTCCGGACAGCCATAGCTGGTATCGCCGCAATCGTCGTGCTTGTGTTCGCAGGCGCGGGCGCGGGCACTCTGTTCTCGTCTAACCCGTCCGCGGCTGCGTCCGCCTCGGCGCGCGTAAGCTCCTGCCTTTCAGCGCGGGGGACTGGGAGCCGGTTGTTGATCTGCCGGATCCGCGGGTCTTTCCCACCGGCCGGAGCCATCGCGATGGCATGGCAGCGTCGGCTTCAGATGCGCGGCGCAGGCCGATTCGCAGGCTCGGGCTGGGAGATGAGGATCCGCGGCTGTGCAGGTGCCGGGCACAGTCCTCGCAGGCTATTCGGCGCCGGCAACACCATCGCATCGCAACTTGCTCGCAAGGTGCGCAAGACAGGCAATGCGATCCCGCCGGTGGTGGCGCAGCTGTTCGGGGGCCGCGCGAAGCTGAAGCCGGGCAGGCCTCAGGTCCGGATCAGACTTTGCGCCACTCCGGCACCCATGAACCGTCTTCCTCGCGCTGGAAGTCCTGGAAGAGGTTGGGCGCCGCCGTCTTCATCGTCTCAGCGACGAGGTTGAACACCTGGCGGAGCTCCTCTTCGGCTCCCGGCGCGGTCCGCATCTCAATCACATGACGCAGGGTCCGCACATTTGCGGTCCAGAGGATGTCGGTGCTCAGGCCGATCGGAGCGAGCCTGCGCAGCGCCGAGGTGATCTCCTTCTTGACGGCGAAGGCCATGCCCTCATCGTCAAGCCCGAGCGAGTCGGCCGCGCTGCGTTGAAACTCTTCGAGCGTCTCCACCAGGCTGAGAACCTGGTCTCGGATCGGCTCGAGCGCGGGGGCGACGCGGAAGCCGATGTCGGTCAAGCGCACGTAGCGCAGACTCTCTTGGCTGAACGCCGAGCCGGCGCGGTGGCGTACCAGTTCGTGCGTGAAAACGCGTGAGACGTTGCGGAAAGCGAAGCTGTAGTTGGCGTGTTCCAGCACGCTGCCATGGAAGCTCTGCAGCACATTGGCGAAGTACGCCTCGCGATCGGTGCGGATCCGCGTGACGTTGGGGTTGAGCCCTGGCTCCCAGCTGCGGTAACAGATCCGTCCCGCGAACTCAGCCAGCAGCTCACCCTGATTGATCTCGCCCGCTTCGCTCTGGCGCAGGTCGAGCCATGATTCGCCACCCACCGATTCCAGGTAGGCGCGAGCGCCCTCCAAATCGACCGACGGGCGCGCGATCAGGAAGACCGATGGCTGCGTTTCTTTCACGTGCTCCATGCAAGCGAATGGCTCGGACGAAAGGCGACCCTCAGGAGCGCCGCGACAGAGGAACGCTCGCAAACTCCGACCTATACTCGCGTCGATGCCAGCAGCCCGCCGACCTTCGCCCCAGGCGCGCGCACGCCGCCGTGCCGGGCAGAAGCGGCTCGTGATGCTGGTCGCCGGCATCGCGGTCCTGATCATCATCCTGATCGCCTCCGCCGGCGGCAGTTCCGGGATCACCCCCAAGGACCTGGCCAAGAAAGCGGCGCTCGCCAAGGCCAAGGCCAAGCCCAAGGCTGCGGTTGTTGTCGACCCGCTGATCACGCCCGGCGTGCACGACTGGATCGCCAGGCGTAAGGGCGATGTGAGCGCCGCGGTCCTCAACCTCAAGACCGGCAAAGAGTGGCTGCTGAACCCCGACGCGCGTGACCAGACCGCGAGCATCATCAAGGCAGACATCCTCGAGACGCTGCTCTACCAGAACACGAAGTCAGGCGAGTCGGTTGCCAACGCCGAGGGCTCGGTGCCAGAGGGCATGATCGAAGCGTCGGACAATGACGATGCCACCGCGCTCTGGGACCAGATCGGCGGCTCGACCGGCATCACCGCCTACAACGTACTTGCGGGACTCACCCAGACGACGCCCAACACCCAAGGTTTCTGGGGGGAGACGACAACCTCCGCCGCTGACCAGATCAAGATCCTCGAGCAGCTTTCGGGGCCCTCCAAGCTACTCACCAAGGCGGATCAGGCCTACCAGCTCAGTCTGATGACCGACATCGATCCCGGCGAGGGCTGGGGCGTCAGCGGCGGCGTGCCCAAGGGCGTCACCGTTGCGCTCAAGAACGGTTGGGTGCCGCTGACCTCCAACTCCGACTGGGAGGTCAACAGCATCGGCTGGATTCACGGCGACGATCACGACTATCTGCTGGCCGTGCTCACCGCCCACGACCCCAGTGAGGGCTACGGGATCAACACGATCCGCAGGATCGCCGCCAGCGTCTACCGGACCTTCGGTACCGAAGGCGTGAAGCCCGCCACGGCCAGCTCGAAGACGACGACCAGTAAGACCAAGACCACGCGCAGCAGCTAGCGGCGCCTGCGAGCCACCTCGGGCGGCGCTCAGCAAACACTCTCCCACGGCAAACACGCAGGCCTTCTCGTCATTGCCTTTGCAGGAGCTTGACAACTAACTGGCGATCGCGCTCAAGGCTTCGCGGTGGGCGACGGCGAGGGCGTCGTGCACCGGCACGCGAATGTCGGGCTGAACCCCGACGCCTTCCCAATTACCGCCGGTGATCGGGTTCACGGGTCGCGCGGTGGGCAGGGATAGTTCGATGTGTTCGGTGAGCGACAGCACCCGGCGCGGGTGGGCGCCGCCACCGGTCGGTTCACCGATGATCGTCACCCGGCCCAGTGCCTGCAGGTCGTAGGCGAACGACTCGCCACCGGAGAACGTCTTCGGGCCGGTGAGCGCGTAGACAGGCCGGTCGAGGTAGCGAGGTCCGGGCAGATATTCGGCGGTCCAAAACTGTCGAGCCGGCCCGTTGGGGCCCTCGACGATGTCCGACAAGCGCGTCTCGCCATCCGCGAATAGGAAGCTGGCGAGGAAGGTCACGGCGTCCGGGCTGCCGCCGAGGGTCGGGCGCAGATCGATGATCAGCGCAGCCGTGTACTGCACCAGCAGCATCGCGGCGGTCAGGGTGGCGCCGGCCGCGGCGAGCTCAGGGATTGCCGTCAGCTCGATCAGCCCGACGTTTCCGGACATCATCTCGACGCGACGAACGCCGTGATTCTCCAGACGGAAGCGCGCGCGCAGCGCGCCGATCAGATGGAAATCGTCTTGGCTCTCCGCGGACGACTCATGCCAGATCAGGCGCAGGTGTTTGTCGCCGGTTGCCCGGTGAAGATCGGCAGTCAGCTGTTCGCAGAGCCCCGGTCCCGCGGCAGCCGGGTAGGCGCCCGCTCGGTGTTGCTTCCACAGCACCCGCGCAGCGACTTCTGCACGCTCCGGGAAGATATATCCGTCGAGCAGCCGCTCGATCAGTGCGGCGATCAGCGTCGGTGTCTCAATTGTTGAGGTCACGGTTGCTCGATCGCTTGTGGGAAGGCGAACGCCAAGACGCGGACCGGGACCGCCTCAGGCGGCGCCACATCACGATCAGCAGCGCGAAAGCGTGCGAGCGTAGCCCCCATCACGTCCTGCAGTTCCTGAAGTTCCTCGACGGTCAGTCTCAACGCCCTGGTCTGAAAGAACGCGGCCCTATCCCACGCTGGATCGCGCGCGTCCGCGGCGAGATAACCGTCCAGGGCGTAGGCCTCGCGACTCAGGAGTTCGCCCAGCAGCGTGCGCACGATGCCGCCGCCGATGTCCTCCTCCGCCACCGCGTCTCGGCGTTCCTGGTAGCGCCACCAGCGCTCGCGTCCGCCGGGGCGCGCCGCCTCCTCGATGAACCCATGACGCGCCAGTTGCCTGAGGTGATAACTGGTCGATCCACTCGATTCGCCGACCCGGCCGGCCAGTAGCGTTGCGGTGGACGGTCCTTCGAAGCGCAGCAAATCCAGCAGCCTAAGCCGCAGGGGATGCGTCAGCGCACGGACCGCACCGACGTCCAGCGGGCGACCGCTGTCGCTACTCGGCGCAGTGCGGGCATCGGCGTCTGGCGGATGTACGTCGTCGCCGTCGCGCGCAGTTGATTTGGGTTCGGGCACCTTGCAAACATATCTTTGCAAAGGTATGTTGTCAACGATGTTCCGTATCCCCGTTCCGCATCCGCCCCTGCGCCGACCGACGACGGTGAGTCTTGTCGCCGCCAGCGTGTTTGATCGGCCGACACTCACCGAACTGTTCAACGCCGGCTACTCCGGCTATCAATTTCCGCTTCAGCTCAGCGACGAGGCATTCCAGGACCACGTAACTCTCTATGACATCGACCTTGAGCTCTCGCGCATCGTGGTAGCCGGCTGCCCTGTCGCCTTCGCACTGGTGGGGCGGCGCGGGGACGCCGGCTGGATCGGCGGCCTGGGTACCAAACCCGCCTACCGCCGGCGCGGCTTGGGTGAGCACGTCCTGGTCGCCGCGATCGACGCCGCAAGAGCCGGTGGCTGCAGAGAGATCGGCCTGGAGGTGCTCGAGGGTAACGAGGCGGCGACTTGGCTCTATCGAAAGCTTGGCTTCCGTCTCGTCCGCGACCTAGCAGTTTGGTCTCTGCCTGCGAGCGCCAATCCGTCGTCGGCCGCGGATTGCGTGCTGGACATCGAGCGCGCCCAAAGCTGGATCGAGGCCCACCGGCGAGACCCTGAGCCGTGGCAACGAGCCGATCAGACGATCGCGGCGGTCCAGCGTCGCGGCATCCCGCTGATAGGCCTCCTGATCGAACGCTTCGGCGAGATCACGGCGGCCGCCATCGTGCGCGAGCGGGGCCAAAGCGTCGCCGTCATGCAGATCGCGGCGCTGAACGAAGTCGCCGCCAGGGAGATCCTGCTCGCGGCTTCGGCCGGTCGTAGCCTGACGCTCTCGAACGTTCCGCTCGACGAGCTGGAATCTCGCGCGATCGATCAGCTCGGAGCCGACCGCGTCGCGGTGCAGCATGAGATGGCGTTGACGCTGTGAGCCCAGGGAGCGGAGAGAACGTGAGCCAGATTGCCGGACGCCGAATGACCGCCGAGATCGACGGCGACTTCGTCGTATTTCTGATCGGCGCGAGCTTCAACAGCAAGCTTCGCCTTGCCAGCAGCTTCCTGGATGTAGGAGGTCGGCGCGGGATGAAATACATGCTGGACTACCTCGTAGCGCACCCCGAGAAGGGTCTGCTCGCCTACGAGATGGGACATCCGACGATCGTGCAGTACTGGCGATCATTCGAGCATCTGGAAGCCTTCGCGAACAATGAGGACGACCCTCACGTTGCCGCCTGGCGCCAGTACTGGCGGCGAGTGGGACGCAGCGGCCGCACCGGCATCTGGCATGAGACCTATCTCGTGAAAGCCGGCCAGTACGAGGCCGTGTACGGCAACATGCCGGCACGCGGACTCGGCAAAGCTGGACGGCTGGTGCCGTTCGGCGAAGGCTCGACCGGCCGCTCTCGCCTGGGAGAGGCGCCCGCATGACTATTGCGCAGGACGTCCGCTCGGCAGCAAGTCCTGTCGGCTGATCCAGCTCCTCAGGCGCGCTCGCGCCGCGATCACCGCTGCCAGCCCGATGCCGGCAAGGCCGAAGAGGGCCAGCATTGCCAGCGGCCGGGCTAGGGCCGCTGGGCTGGCGGTTAGGGCAGCGTTGTAGGCCTTGAGCGCCCAGTAGCCCGGTGAGACCGGTGCCAGACGATGAAGCCAACCGGGGAGCAACGCGACCGGGGCGAGCGCCCCGGCCAGGATCGTGGTCAGCAGTGCGAAGATGTCGCCCGCGGCACTGAGCTGTCCGGGGCTGCGGGCAAGTGTTGAGGCGCCGATCCCGAGTAGCAGCACACAGCCTGACCAGGCGAGCGCGCAGATCGCCAGGATCCCCCAGCCTGCATGCGGATGCAGGCCGAAAGCGAGGGCGGCGAAGCCGAACAACACCGCCTGCTGGAGGGCGATCGCCGCGAAGATCGGTAGGGCCTTACCGGCCAGGATCTCGCTGAAGCCGGCAGGACTTGACCTCAGCCGATCCCAGGTGTGCCAGGTCCGTTCGTTCAATACGTGCGCTGCTGCCACCTTCAATGCGAAGAGCGAGAACATCACAGCCATTCCGGCGCAGGCTTGATCGGTGCCGCTCGCTGCCTGTCTCGAGGTGAGCTGGTGCAGGGCCGCGTAGAGCGGCCGGGTTGCCGTCGCCAGCAGTACTGCCATCAGCGTGTAGCCGATCAACGGCCCCGGGTCGCGGGCGATGAGCACGCTTTGGTGGCGCAGTTCGGCCGCGAGTCTTACTCCGGAGATCGCTCTCATGCGCTGACCAGATCGCGGTAGAGGTCGTCGAGCGTCGGTGGATGCAGCTCGATCGTCTGCAGGTGAGCCGTTGCTTCGGGGTTCCGAGTCAAGAGTGGCGCCACGGACGCCGCCGGGTTCGGGGCGGTGATCGTGAGCCGGTGGCCATCGACCTGCATCTGTTCTGAGCCGGACCCCGATCCCTGCAGTCGGCCCGGTGGGCGATCGAACTCGATGATCGCCCGGCCGGGGACCCTGGAGAGCAATTCGGCGCGGTTGCCTCGCGCGATCACGCGCCCGCCGTTTGCAACCGCGAGGGTTGCGTCCAGCACCTCCAGCTCAGGCAGATAATGCGTTGTGTACACCACCGCCGCGCCCTCGTCCGCCGCCTTGCGCACCACTGCGAGCAGTGCGTCGCGTGTGATCGGATCGGCTCCGACGGTCGGCTCGTCGAGCAGTAGCAGCGGCGGCTCGTGGACCATGGCCGTGGCGGTCTGTAGGCGTCGCTGCTGCCCGCCTGACAGTTCACGCACCCGGCGGTTGAGCACGTCAGTGAGCAACAGCGCGTCGGCCAGTTCCCCAACACGTCTGCGTGCGCGCCGGCGTGGGATTCCATATAGGCCGGCGAAGAGCAGAAGATTCTCCCGGGCGGTGGCCGTCGGATAAAGCGCCAGCTCTTGGGGCGCGAGCCCGATCATTGGACGAGCCGGTGAACAGAACCGGGTCACGTTGATTCCGTCCAGCAGCGCCGCACCTGAGTCGGGGATCACGAGGCCAACAAGTACCCGAGCGAAGGTGGTCTTGCCGGCGCCGTTGTGACCGACCAGCCCGACGATCTCGCCCGCCCCTGCGGTCAGGTCAAAGCCGGCAAGCGCGACGGTATTGCCGAAGCGCTTGGTTAAACCGGAAGCTTCAAGCACGATCGTCGCTCCGTTCTTGGAATACGGCGGTTTGGACTAGGAGGCTGGTTGTCCTGGCGCGTATGTCGATTGGTCTAACCGATTCGATACATAAGTGCATTGAGTCGATGTTACTATGTATCGCATGGCGTCGCGAGCACGGAAACGGCCGACCCGTGAGGAGACGCGTCGGCGTCTGTTCGAGGGTGCCGAGACTGTCTTCGCCGAGCAGGGCATCGGTGGCGCCAGCGTGGAGGCGATCGCAGAAGCCGCGGGTTTTACCCGCGGTGCTTTCTATTCCAACTTCGCCAGTAAGGACGAGCTGATCGCGGCGATGCTGGCGGATCACGTTGAGCAGACGGTTCACCGCAATCTGGAACTGCTGGCCCGGAACCGGCGCCCCGAAGAGTTCATGGCCGCGCTGCGCAGCGTCGACCGCGGCGCGCAGGACCCGCTCGGGCGCTCGCCGCTTCTACACGTCGAGCTACTGCTGCACGCGGCTCGCGCCGCCGAGGGCCGTCACGAGCTAGCCGCATTCCTCGGCGCTCGCCGGCGACTGATCGTCGACATCATCGAAGGCGCGCAGCTCACCGCCAACTTCCACGACTACCTCGACACCGACGAACTCGCCTCGATGCTGCTTGCGATGGAGGACGGCTTTCGGCTTCACCAACTTATCGATCCCGCAACGACGCCCGAAGACAGCTTCCTGCGCTCCCTTGCGGTGCTGCAACAGGTATTCGAGCGCAGTTCGTCGTGAGCACCGTCGGGCTCACGACGAACTGCCCGGGCGTTAGGTCAGCGGCGACGTCGTGAACCGGATGTAGTAGCCGTCCGGATCCAACAGACGGAAGTCCTCAAGACCCCAGTATTGCTGGGTGATGTCTTCGGACAAGGTAGCTCCAGCCCTGAGTACGGCGTCGCGCTCTGCCACGAGGTCCTCGACCTCGATCACCAGTTCGACGCCATGGGGCAANNCCACAAACCGATCGAGGTCGGTCGGAAACAGCTCGACTCGCAAGCCCAGATGCTCGGACACAGCCCAAAGTCTACGGCCGTGGCACCATGGCTCCACATGCGCTCGAGTGACGGTGATCTCGGCTGGGTCGAGGTCGCGTGATCGACCGCCACCCCGCGCACGACAGAGTGATGATCGTGTCGCCCTGCTCTGGGCACGGCTTCAATCGCTCGGCCGGCATTGGCGAGGCGGTGGCCGATTGGGTCGTGGCCGAGCGTCCACCTGAATGGGTCGAACTTGCCGCGTTCTCCTTCGCCGCTGCGGAACGAGTGCGGGCTGACGGTTGACGCACGTGCCGACATGTCGCAGTCGTCATGATTGAGTCTTCAACCACCCGCTGCAATGGAGGAACTGAATGTCTGAACCCGTGAGCCTGACCGGCGAGATTGCGGATGCGATCAATGGCGCTGCGCTGCGGGGGCACCCGATCGCCGTGGCGTTCGTCCGCGATGACGGCAGCCCCTCGGTCTCGGTTCGTGGCGGCACCTACGTGCACAGCCCGACCGAGCTCGGCATCTGGGTTCGCAAGCGCGACAGCGGCTTGGCGGTGGCGATCACCGAGCGCCCCCGCGTCTCGCTGGTGTTCTACGAGACGGACGGTCCCGGTGCGCGCTATCTGGCGATCGAGGGCCGCGCCCGGGTTGCGCCCGACCTCAACGACGAGGTCTACAGCTCAATCGTCGAGCGCGAACAACAAGCCGACGCGGACCGTAAGGGCGTCGCGGTGATCATCGACGTTGACAGCGTCAGCGGCGCTGGCGCAGATGGCTTCTTTCAGCAGGCGCGCGACTAAGCGAACCCGGTTACCTTGACCCCAGGGTTGGCCCACCGCGCGATCCTGGGGTAAGGGGCGCACGATCTCGCGCGCGTCGCTTCGCCGTAGAAACGCATCGTGGCTGCCCCTCACCTAGTCGAGCGCTGCGGCGATGTGCTGTCCGAGGAACTGAAGTGAGGGAAGCTGCTGCTGCTCGAAGAAGGCGTTGTCGTGACAGCCTGCGGGAAAGCTCAGCTGGGCTGTTGGCGGGAGACGCAGGGCGAGCGCGTGCACACCCGGAAGAAACGGGTCGCTGGCTCCAGAGGCGATTCGCACAGGGAGTCGGGCGAGCGCAGAAGCGTGATTGATGACGTCGTTCGCGGCGAATGCGGCGGCATTCGCAAAGGCGTGTGGGTTGACTTCGCGTGCCTGCTCGTAGGTGGTCCAGACCGCGGGACTGATCGCGGCGGCGGCGCTTACGAGTTCGGGGTGCTGCTCAGCCAGGATCAGTGCCCCGTATCCGCCCATCGATATCCCCAGCACGCCGATGCTGTGGGCATGACCGCCGAGGCCGTGGCGCCTGCAAAGCGGGATCAGCTCGTCGGTGATCATGCGCATTGGGTCGTCGCCGGGGTGCGGATTCCAGTAGAGGCTGCCGCCGTCCGCGACGGCGATCGCCATCGGCGGCAGGGAGCCGGTGCGAGCATGGCCCGCCAGCGCACGTGCGGGCGGGATGCCGCCGAGCGTGCTGGCATGGTTGCCGCCGTCGCCGTAGAGATAGATCACGAGTGGCAGGCGACTGCCCGGGCCGTGACCAGGTGGGTACGCGAGCGTGTAATTGACCGTGCGGTTGCGGGCGCGGGAGAAGAAGTGGCCGACGATCGTCGGGCCGGCGGCTTGGAAGCTTTCGGCCGCGGCCGGCACCGAGCATGCGCCATCAAGACGATCAAGCAGCGCTTTGCCGGGCAGGACTCCGTGTTGCACCAGATCGGCGAGCCCAACCGCCGCGACCAAAGCGCCCCCGCCTCCGCCAGCAAGCAGCCGCCGCCGTGTGATCCGCTCTGGGCGCGTCATCGCTACGCCTTCCACTCGGGACGAGGAGGACACACGCGAGAGAGATGTCGCAAGGCCCCCAAAAACGGAGAGAGGGGGATTCGAACCCCCGAACGGGTTTGCGCCCGTTACACGATTTCCAGTCGTGCCCGTTCAACCACTCCGGCACCTCTCCGAGAATCCCGGCAAGCGTAGCGGGAGCAGACGGCTGGGGTGGCCCGGGCTCGCCGCCAGCGCATCGAACGAGGGGCGGTCCGCCGGGACCGCCCCTCGTTCGATGCGGCTGCAGTCTCATATACGAGACCCCAGCCGCAAAGAACGACCCCGTGGATCCCTCCGGCGCCACCGAGCACGCGGACCCGACCCAGGAGCTCAGACCTGCCAGACCCCGTCGCGCAGCAGCGGCACGGCCGAGCCGTCGGCCCGCAGGCCGTCGACGGCTACCTCGCTCGACCCGATCATGAAGTCGATGTGGATCTGGCTGACGTTGGCTCGCGCCTTGTCCTGCGCCGACTCGACCGAGAACGGGTAAGCCGAACCGAGGGCTATGTGGCTGGCGGAGTTCTCATCCAGCAGGATGTCCGAGAACACAGTGCCGCTCTGGCCGATCCGGCTCTCCCGGTCGACCAGCGCCACCTCGCCGAGGCGGCAGGCGCCGTCGTCGCGGGCCGCCATCCCGCGCAGGATCTCGGCGCCCTTGTCAGCGTTGAGCTCGACCGCCCGCCCACCCTCGAAACGAACCGTCAGCCCTTCAATGCGCGCCGAGCCGGGGATCAGCAGCGGCTTGGTCGCGCGCACATAGCCGTCAGCGCGGTCCGGATCGGGCGCGGTGAAGACCTCCTCGGTGGGGAGGTTCGCGCAGTACTCGATCCCCTTGACCGTGTCCATGCGGCCGGCCATCCACCTCGACGAGGGCAAAAGCCCGACCGTCAGGTCGGTGCCGGGCCCGACAAAGTGCAGCGCGTCGAGCCGCATCTCGGTGAGACGCGCGGCGCTGTCCTCGAGCGTCTTTAGACGCGCTTCCCAGGCCGCGGTCGGGTTCTCTTCATTCAAACGGCAGACGTAGGCGATCTCTTCCCACAACTTCTTGTAAGCGTCGGCCTCGGGTAGATCCGGGTGAACCATCGTCGCCCAATCCTGGTTCGGCCAGGGCACGATCGTCCAGTTGGTCTGCTGCTTCATCGTGACCTCGATGCTCTCGCGCAGGCGGGGCATCATGTCCAATCCGAGCCGGTCGGTGTCGATGTCATCCATCAGGGTCGGCGCCGGCGGCCCCTGGAAGGAGATCCTGGCAGCGTTCATCTCGCCGAGTTGCAGCATGCGCTCCCGCACCCACCGCGGCACGTAATCGAGCGTGTCGCGGTCAGCGTGCTTGAGCCGCGAGTGCTTCAGATACACGTCGAACAACCAGACATCGACGTACTTCGCTCCCCTCGCGTAGGCCGCTTCGGCCACCGCCCGGGTGATCGCCTCTTGGCCGGCCTGCATGGTGATGCCGACCACCTGGCCGGGCTGGATGTTGGCGCCGATCCCTACGACCAACTCGGTCAGTGCCTCGACGTACTCTGCCGGAGGCGTGAACGCGCCCCCGGCCTGCGAACCGACGGCGCTCACGACCCGAAGATCGGCGCGAGCGTGCGACCGACCAGATCCAGGGCTTCCAGGTCGTAGGAGTCGGGCATCGTGAGCCCGTAGCCCTCGAGCCCGATGTCCTTCAGCGCCTGCACGCGCTCACCGACCGTATCCGGATCGCCGCTGATCACCGTCGAGAGCGCCTCTTCGGAGGCTCCTTGAACGCGCAGCGCCCTAACCTTGGCGTGCGCGGCCTCGTGGGTTGCGCCGATCAGCACGCGCCCGAGCGCGGTCTTGGTGATCTGCGAGTAGTCGCGCCCGACGTCAACGCAGTGCTGCTCCAGCACACCGAGCAGGTGCTTGATCTGATCAGGTCCGCCGAAGAGGTTGCAGGCGTCGCCATATTGGGCGACGAGACGCAGCGTCTTGCGTTCGCCGCTGCCGCCGATCAGGATCGGGATGTCGCCGCGGACCGGCTGCGGGTTGTTGTAGGCGGCGTCGATCTGGAAGTGCTCGCCGGCGAAGCTGCTCTGGCCTTGCGTGAACATCGCACGAGCGATCTGCAGCGCTTCCTCGAGCATCTCGAAGCGCACCTTCAGTGGCGGGTAGTTGTACCCGTAGGCCTTGTGCTCCTCCTCGAACCAGCCGGCCCCGAGTCCGTGCCAGGCACGCCCGCCGGAGATGTGGTCGAGCGTCGTGGTGGTCTTCGCGGCGATCGCGGGATTGCGATAGGTGACGCTGCCGACCAGTAGCCCGAGCGTGAGCTTGGTCGTGCTCGCGGCGATCGCGGCCAGCATCGTCGACCCCTCGAACATGAAGTTCTGGGGCGGGCCGACCGGGCCGATCTGGTGCAGGTGGTCCATCAGGGAGACGGAGCTGAAACCCGCCTTC
>PLES01000153.1 GCA_003137075.1 Solirubrobacterales bacterium | reverse complement strand
ATCGGCAGCGTGCTGCGCGAGCTGCTGGCGGTGCACGAGCTCGCCCAGGGTGCCGACGCGCAGAAGCGCTGCGTCGAGCTGATGGAGCTCGTCGGCCTGCCCGCGGCGGCGCTTGACCGTAAGCCGAACGCGTTCTCCGGCGGGCAGCGCCANNCGGTCTCGGCGCTGGACGTTTCGATCCAGGCGACGATCCTCGAGCTGTTCGCTCGGCTGCGGGCCGAGCTGGGCGTCAGCCTGCTGCTGATCTCGCATAATCTCGCCGTCGTTCGTCAGCTCTGCGAGGAGGTCGCGGTCATGTACATGGGTGAAATCGTTGAATTCGGTGAGCGTGACCAGATCTTCTCGGCCCCGCAGCATGCCTATACGCGGACGCTGCTCGACGCCGTGCCAAGGCTAAATGCGCCCGCTGTACCGACCCGGGAGGATGCGCGATGAGCGCTTCAGAGCCTCGGCCGATCGACGCCGCAACCTACGCCGAGACCGAGCGCCGCTTGGCCTCACTGCTCGAAACCGAGCGCGACCTGCTGATCCTGCAGGGCGAGGCGATCCTCGTGCTGGAGGCGGCGGCGCGGGGCCTCGGCGGCCCCGGCGTGCGGGTGCTCAACCTCGTCAGCGGTCCCTACGGCGAAGCGATAGGCGATTGGCTCGCGGTCGGCGGCGCGACGGTCCGGCAGCTCGCGGTCGAGTTCGATTCGGCGATCGCTGCCGACGTTGTCGGCGAGACGCTCGAGCGTGCCGAGTTCGACGTCGTCAGCGTCGTCCACGCCGAGGCCGCCACCGGGGTCGTTAACCCGCTCGAGCAGATAGCGGCAGCGGCCCACGCCGCCGGCGCCGTGGTGCTCGTCGATGCCGTGGCTTCGGTCGGCGCCGAACCACTGCCGATCGACGACTGGGATCTGGACCTCGTCATGCTCGGCACGCAGAAGGCGATGTCCGGCCCCGCGGGTGTCTGCGCACTGGTCGCGAGCGAACGCGGCTGGGCCCAGATCTCAAGCAATCAGCAGGCGCCGCGCAGCTCGATCCTCTCACTGCTCGATTGGAAGGATCAGTGGATCGACGCCGGGCGCGTGAAGGTCCCGGGTTACGCCTACGAATACGAGATGCGCGCGCTGATCGCGGCGCTGGACGAGCTTGAAGGCGATCTCGGTCTGCGGCGGCTGATCGCACGCCATCACCAGGCCGGGCTTGCCTCACGCGCCGGTGCCCGCGCGCTCGGCCTGGAGACCTGGGTCGCGAATGAGCGCGACGCGGCCTCGGTGGTAACGCTGCTGCGCGCCCCGGCGGGTGTTGCGGTCACGACCCTGGTCGAGGCAGCCCGCGGCCACCTGCAGGACGGCCAGCGGGCACTGATCACCTCCGCCCCCGGTCCGCTCGGCGAGTTCGCGCTGCGTATCAACCACACGGGTGCCGGCGCCCGGCCCGAGGCCGTGATCGCCGCGCTGACGGCGCTCGCCGGTGGCCTCTCACAGCTTGGCCTCAGCCCGGATCTGGCTGGCGCACTTGCCGTCGCGCACACGGCGCTGGCCGATGCCTGATCAGTTCGCGGCCTTCCGACCTGATCTCTTTACAGAAACCCGCTTAACTGCACTAAGTCTGTTGATATACTTGGCTTTATGGCGACCGGCGCTCAAAAGCCGCGTAACGGCTTACTCTCAACCAGCATGAGCACGCACCTTGAGCCGCTGGCTGAACTCGCTGACGCCGTCACCGAGGTGCCGCTGGTCGACGGCACCAGCACCCGCTTCGTGAACTTTGACTACGCGGCCAGCGCGCCGCCACTGGCCAGCGTGCATCGCATTGTCACCACGGCGATGGCCCACTACGCGAGCATCCATCGCGGCCAGAGCTACCTCTCGCGGGTCAGCACCGCCGCCTACGAGCGCGCCCGTGAGACCGTCGCCGAGCTGACCGGCGCCGGTGCTGACGACGTTGTGATCTTCACCCGCAATACGACCGACGCGCTGACGCTGCTGGCAAGCGCAGTTCCCGGTCGCGTGGTGCACTTCGACATCGAACATCACGCCAACCTACTGCCCTGGCGCGGCGCCGAGTGGACGGTGGTGCCGGCCAGTGAGACCCTCGCCGCAAGCCTTGGAGCGCTCGAGCTGGAGCTGAAGCGCTCGCCCGCGGCACTGGTCTCGGTCACCGGGGCCTCAAACGTCACCGGCGAATGCACGCCGCTCGGCGCGCTTGCGGCGCTGGCCCACAGCCACGGCGCCCGGCTCGCTGTTGACGGCGCCCAGCTCGCGCCGCATCGGCCGATCGATCTCGCCGCGACCGGGATCGACTATCTCGCCTGTTCAGGCCACAAGCTCTACGCGCCGTATGGCGGCGGCGCCCTGATCGGACGCGTCGACTGGCTTGATGCCGCGGGCCCGCACCAGCCCGGCGGTGGTGCCGTGTTGAACGTCACGCTAGACGGCGTCGAGTGGAAGCCGAGCCCGGCGCGACACGAGGGCGGCACGCCCAACCTGGTTGGCGCCGTCTCGCTCGGAGCTGCCTTCCAGGCGCTTGAACAGATCGGCTTCGACGCGATCCGTGAGCATGAGAGCGCGCTCTACGCAGAGCTGCTTTCAGGCCTCGCGGCGCTCGGGATCGAGCCCCTGCGGATCTGGACCGACCACCACGATCGTGTCGGCGTCGCGAGCTTCAACGTCCCCGGTTACCGCGCCGACCTGGTGGCCGCCTACCTCTCCGCAGAGCACGGCATCGGCGTGCGCGGCGGCAAGTTCTGCGCACACCCGCTGCTGCGCCGCTTCGGCCTCGAAGACGGCGCCGTGCGCGCAAGCATCGGCCTGGGCACCGGCACTGACGATGTCAGCTCGCTGCTGCAGGCGCTCGACAGCCTGATCAGCGACGGTCCCCAATGGGAGTACGTCGCCTCCGACGGTTACCTCTCGCCCACACCGGACCCACGGCCGTCAGCCGACGAAGCCTTCGCGAAGCACACGACCGGCTTCTAAAGATCGTGTTACCGCGGTAAGGCCGACACGCCCGCGGCACCGCCACCAGGTCGGTGACCACCCGGTTAGCACCCACCACACC
This sequence comes from Solirubrobacterales bacterium, assembly GCA_003137075.1. Classification (GTDB taxonomy): domain Bacteria; phylum Actinomycetota; class Thermoleophilia; order Solirubrobacterales; family Solirubrobacteraceae; genus Palsa-465. The sequence continues at coordinate 6,470 of PLES01000153.1, read as the reverse complement.
GAGCCGCTTTACGGTACTATCGGCAGATCCCTCGGCTAACCCAGGGACACGTTTCCTGCGCACGCAACTCTGCGGCCGGAAGGCGGGAATAACAAGCGGTTGGGGGATCGCTATGACACGTTCGGGACGACTGGTGGCGGCCGTTTTGTCGCTGATGGTGATCGCGCTCGCTACCGGCCCGCTGGTAGGTAGTGCATCGGCGGATGGGCTCGCGTGGTCAACAGCTAGCGAGTTGACTCTCTCAGGGGCTGCGAGCAACCCGAACGCAGACCTTTACTCAGTGGCGTGCCCGAGTCAGGGTGACTGCGTTGCTGCTGGCCTCTACGAACCCTCGAGCGGCGGCTACTTCCCCACGATTGCGAGTGAAACCAACGGTACTTGGGGACAAGCTGGCGGTATCTCGTTACCGTCGAATACGCTCACCGTGGCCAGCGAGCAGAACGCGAACCTGATTGGTGTGGCCTGCACGAGCGTGGGCAACTGTGTCGCGGTTGGCAGCTACTACGACACCACCTTCGCACGCGACGCAATGGTTGTTACTGAGAGCGGCGGCACGTGGGGGTCGGCCGTCGAGGTCACGCCACCGACGGTCGCCTCCTCCAACGAGTTTGCCGAGCTCACAGGGGTCACCTGCACGAGCGCAGGTGACTGCGTCGCCGTTGGCAGGTACACCGACGCGTCGGGCCGCTATCAGGCGATGGCCGCGACCGAGAGCGATGGCACCTGGGGCACGGCGACTGAAATCACTCCGCCAACGGGCGCGCCGTCCAACGCGAGCCCGATAGTCGATTCTGTGAGCTGCACAAGCGCCGGAAACTGCGTCGGCGTGGGCAACTACACCGATAGCGGAACACAGCTGATGACCGCGACCGAGAGCGATGGCACCTGGGGCACGGCGACTGAGATCGCCCAGCCGAGCGATGCGAACACCAGCGAGTCAATCGCACAATTTTCGGATGTGAGCTGCACAAGTCCGGGCAATTGCGTCGCCTCCGGCGACTACTTCAACTCCAGTGGCTTGGACGCCGCGCTGGAGGCGACTGAGAGTGACGGTACCTGGGCGCAGGCGAGCGTGATCGAGCCGCCGACGAACTTCGTGGGTGGTCTTCTGCAGCTGGTCTCGCTGAGCTGCGCCAGCGCTGGGAATTGCGTGGCGGTCGGCTCCTACTACGACACGAGCGACGAGTCCGAGGCGATGACGGCGACCGAAAGCGACGGGACGTGGGGGCAGGCGGTCGAATTTGATGATCTTCCCAGTGAGGCCGATGGCACCGGTCAGGACGCGGTCCTCGAGTCGGTGGTGTGCACGACCGACAGCGACTGCACGGCGGTTGGCACGTACATCGACGGCAACGGACACAGCCAGGCGATGACGGTGAGCACCGAGGCGAGCACCACTCCCACGGCACCGACCATCACGAGTCCGTCCACCACGACCTTCACGGCCGGCACCGCGGGTAGCTTCACGGTCAGTGCGACCGGGTACCCGGGTGGGCCTACGCTGACGCTCTCCGACGGGGGAGCATCATTGCCCAGCGGCTTGAGCTTTGTAGACAACGGCGATGGCACCGCGACGCTAGCTGGGACCCCTGCGGTTGGCAGTCAGGGCAGCTATCCGATCACGATCACGGCGGCCAACGGGGTCTCACCGAACGCGACCCAAAACCTTGTATTGACAGTCGATGCAGCAGGCACAGTGCCTGCTGCGACCGTCAGTACGGGTGCAGCGTCCGACGTGACGGCCACGGCGGCCACTTTGAACTGGACGGTGCAGCCCGCCGGCCATGACCTCTACTTTTACAACATCACCTGCCAGCCCCCCAGGGGTGGCGGCGTCGCCGTGCAGCTCACGGCGACGACTCCGGCCGGTGCGGTACCCGCTGATAACGGCGCGCATCAATTCGCGACGCTGATCACCGGCCTGCGGCCGGGAACCACCTACACGTGCGGTCTGTCGATGGGCGACAACACGGGCCATTCCTTCTCGTCCTATCCCGCCGTGGAGGATGTGACGACATTGACGCCCGGCTTTGTCGGCTTTTCTGTGGCGCCGTTGGTCACGACCGCGCAGGCAACATGGAACGTGAACCCCGATGGTGACTCCCTAACGGGCTATTCCGTCGCATGCTCGTCCGGCACCGGCAACGCGAAAGCCACTGGAAGTATCACCAGCGCCGTGATCCCGGCCGACGAGACGTCGCACTCATTAACAGTCGCGCTGACCAACCTCACACCAGGTGGTGACTACGCCTGCATCCTGTCAGTGACAGATGCCGACGGACTCACCTTCAGCGACGACCCCGAGACGGTTCTCACCGGCAGCGTGGACGTCCCCGGGACCACCTTCACCACCGGCGCGTTTATTGCGGTCGCCGGCAGCTGCGGCGGTTCGAGCGGAACCGTGTGCGCGGGCAGCGGCGAGGACGTGGCCGGCGCCAGCGAGATACCGAACACGCGATCAGTCGGGCGCGCTGCCTCCGTCGGCTCAGTTGTACTCGGCCACTTCAAATTCCGGATCAAGGCCCACCATCATTCAACGATCAAGTTCGAGCTGACGAAGGCCGGCCGCAAGCTGCTGCTGAAGCACCACAAGCTCGTCACGACGCTGATCATCACGGTCTCCGTCCATGGCAAGAAGGTCACTACGCGCACGCCGCTCACGATCGTCTACCGCAAGCCCTGATCGCGCAACCCCTGGACGTCCATCGTTTTCCTCGCGGCACTGTCAGCGGCGCGTGAGTGTGACGCCCGGCTCCCGGCCGCCTATGCCTCAGCGGTTGTGGTTGACGACCTCGACGTTGTGGCCATCCGGATCGAGCACGAAGGCGCCGTAGTAGCCCGGGTGGTAGGTGGGCCGCTCGCCCGGGGGGCCGTTGTCTCGATAGCCCGCCGCGAGCGCGGCTGCGTGGAAGGCCTGCACGGCGGCGTCCGTATCCGCGGTGAATGCGAGGTGAACGTGCTGGGTGAGCCGGCGCGCGTCGCGCACCAGCGAGAAGCTGTAGTCCTCGCCTCGGAACCGCACGCGATCCGCGGAGTCGTACGCCAATTTGAAGCCGGCGCTTGGTGCGATCGTCGTGTAGAAGTTCCGCGACGCGCGCGGATCGGCCACGCGAATCCACAGGTGGTCGATGCTGGCGTCCGGACCGGTGAGCGCGTCGTCGTCATGGACCGCTTCAACGCTGTTGCCGTCAGGGTCGAGCAGGAAGCCGCCGTAATAGTCTGGGCTGTAGACGGCACGCGGACCGGGAGCACCGTCGTCCGCGTAACCGGCGTCGACCCCCGCCCGCCAGAAGGCGTCGACGGCGGCGCGATCGCGTGCCCGAAAGCCGACGTGTAGGCCGCGGGTCACAGGATGCTCGGCGTTTGTCAGGCCGAGCCACCAATCCCCCCACCCGACCATCTCTGCGCCGGCATAGCCCGGCTCTGCGCCTAGCGCGGAGAGCACGGTGCGATAGAAGCGCTCGGACGCCGCGAGGTCAGAGACAGCGATTCCGACGTGGTCGAACACCGCCGAGAGGCTAGCGTCACCGGGCGCTCAGCGCACGGTGATCAGGGCGTGCATGCCAAGCTTTTCGTGCGACTGCGGGGTTCCCGCGAACATCGAGCAGTAGAGCTTGTATCTGCCGGCTGGAAGGTTCGCGACGATCGTGGCGGAACCGCCGGATTGCAGCCAGGCCTGGCCACGTATCGGCCCGGGGCCGCTGCTGGTGATCGGGCCCTGGATCGTGAGGTTGTGAGCATCCTGACCACGGTCGTACACCTCGAACGTGTCCGCACCGGCAGCGATGACCGACTCTGAGGGCACAACAGCCCACTCGCGTTCGTCGACCGCGAGCGCGTGCGGCAGCGGCGGCGTGGGCAGGATAAGCCGGTGGCGGCGAAGCACGCCGCCAGCGGCCGGCATCGCAGCCGCCGCCATTGACAGCATCAGCGCGGCCAAGAACGAGGCCCCCAGCAGCTTCCTGATCATTTCAGCAACGCCGTGCCGCCGTCGTAACGCGCGATCCCGGGGAACGGGCCGCCCGGCAGGATCGCGTTGGGATCGCCGCCGAGCCATTCACTGATCAGCGCCTGGTAGACGGTGCGGAAGTCAGTGATCGGGACGAGATTGTCGTTCTCATCGCCCTGCACGCCGGGGTGCTCGCCGGCCAGACCTCCGAGCACACTGGAGCCGCTGACCATCACGAGCCCGCCGGCCCCGTGGTCGGTGCCCAGCGAGTCATTTGAACCGATCCGGCGCCCGAACTCCGAGTACACGAGCGTCAGCACGCGCTGTTCTAGCCCGCGCGTGATCAGGTCGGCCTTGAATGCGCCCAGCGCCTGCGAAAGCACCGCGAGTTGCGGGTCTTGGGACCCGATCTGATCGCCATGCGTGTCGAACGAACCCCAGTCGATCGTGATCACGCGTGTACCGAGCCCCGCCGACAGCAGCGTAGCTGCGAGCTGGAGCTTGCTGGAGAGATCGGAGTTCGCCGGATACCCGGGCGCATTGGAGACTCCGTTCAGGCCGCTGACCTCGTGCGAGACCTGCACTGTCTCACCGTAGATCGACCGTGAGCGACCGAGCGCGACGTTGGCACGGCTCGCGGCGATCCCGCTGAGGCCGGCGACCTGCTTGTTGACGTTCGTTCCCGCGATCTCGAAGCTGGTCTGCGTGAGGTCGCTGATCGCGGCTACCGGTGCGGTCGCCGTGAGGATCGACTGTGACAGTGAGGTGTCGATTGAGATCGCCTGCAATGGGTTCGTGGGCGAGCCGTAGTGATCCAGCCAGCGACCGAGCCAGCCGGTTGACATCTCCTCCAGGGCCCCCGCGAACCAGTAGTCGCGGCTCTCGAAATGCGAGAGGTTGGCGGGCTGGTAGTCGGCGGCGGGGAAGATCGCAAGGTCAGAGCCGGCGCCACCCGAACCGTCTCCGAAGAGCGTGTCCAGACCGACTGTCGCGCCGTTATTGCCGGCACCTGAGACCAGCGGGTTCGCAAATGCCAGGGTGCCGCCGGTTCCCGGCATCACCGTGGTGCCGACCTTGCCGCCACCGGAGGGGCCGAGCACGCGGGCGATGTTCTGCCGCTGAGCCATGTAGCCCGAGTACTGGGACGTCGAGACGGGCACGATCGCATTCAGACCGTCGTTGCCGCCGTTGAGGTAGATGCAGACGAGAATCGTCTCGGTTGACGGGGTTGCCGCCTGCGCGGAGGCCGCATCCCACACTGCCTCCCAGCTCAGGTGTGCGGCCGAGTAGATCGAGGCCATCCCGATCGCGCTGCCGAGCAGGAAGCCGCGGCGGCTATGACTGCCGACCGGAGGTCTTGGAACGCCGTCCGGAAAGCCGGCCAGGGCCTCCGGCGGAATCGGCACGCGTGAGCTCGGCTCGACTCCCTGGACCAGGCTGTCCGAGCGGGCGCAGTCCGCGCAACGCAGCGCGTGCACCTCGCCGATCGCACGCTCTGGCTGCGCGCCGGCAGCGTTCTCTTGCGGTTCGTCGCTCATCACATCACCTGTGCGTCCGGTCCGGCCAGGATCAGCGCTCGCAGCGTGATCTGGCGATTGATTCGCGTGTCAGGCGTGGAGGACGGCGCGGCGGCAGCGAAGCGCTTAATCTTTGCTTGCGTCGCGGCCGCCAACCACGGGGAGCCAACGGCGGCGTAGGCTCGGACGTAAGCCTCGGCAGCGCTCTCGCCCTCCACGTCCTTGATCTTCGTGTCCTGCAACAACGTGGAGATGAAGTTGAAGCGGGCCAGGGCGGTGTCGGTGTTGAGCCATGAGAGCCCTCCCGCCCAGCCGGCGACGGTCGGCGGGAAGTACGGGAGCTCCCCCATCCCGTCCAGATAGTCGGACGCGGTTGTATCGGTGATCTTGAGCCCCAGCGCTCGCATCGCGCCGACGACGTAGACGACCGGCGGCTTGACCATGTTGGGCTCCTCCAGCGACTCGAACAGCTGGGGCTGCAGCAGGATCGCCTGCATCAGCGGCCGCAGCTGCATACCGCTCGACGTATAGAGATGCGTNNGGAGGCGAGACGATGAACTCGTTCCAGATCGCGTTGACGAGGAACGGCGGATGCGCGCGACGGCTGAGCACGAGCTTGACCACGTCAGCGGTGGTGAGGTTCGCGAACTCCCCGAACACCAGCTTTGGTCCGTCGTACCAGCGCGATTGGGTGAAGTAGGAAAAGACGTTGTTCGGATCGTTGTCGTTGATCTGCCAGCCGGACAGCGCCTTCGCGATCTGCTCGACGTCGGTCTGGCTGTAGTTNNACGCCGAGCGTGAACAGCTCCATGAACTCGCGGGCGTAGTTCTCGTTCGGGGCGCCGCGAACGTTGAGCTCACCCGTCAGGTACCGCAACATCGACGGGTCGATAGTGACCGCGTAGGCCATGTCGGCGAAGTTGGCTTTGGGGTGAGTCGCGAAATCTGCGTACTTGCGGAACAGCTCGGTCTGGGTCATCAGCAACTGCGGCGGCGACACCGAC
>PLES01000163.1 GCA_003137075.1 Solirubrobacterales bacterium | reverse complement strand
ACACTTCACGCCTGTCCCGGCCTAGTTTCCATCACTCTGCTTGACGAGTGCTTTCACCGCTTCGGCGCGTCGGAACACTCCATCCCTTCGGCGACCAACCGTCTCTAATCCAGAGCCGCCTCTGGCGGCGAACGGTGCGCGTGCAGTTGCCGAAGCGATGCCTGTATTCGTCGCCACGCACGTGGCCCTAGGCGTGCTCGGCTAGAGGCCTTGGAGGGTTGCGTCCAGGCTTCTATGGATGCTGGACCGCGAGGTGCGCTCGTAGGAATTCGCCGGCTTTGGTAAGGGCTATGTCGCCTTCGTCGAGGATCGCGGCGAACCCTTGGAAGACGTGCGGGACGCGGGGTGTGATTTCGAGCCTGACCGCGACATCGGCTGCAGCTGCGCGGGCGGCAAGCCTGGTGGCGTCGTCAAGCAGGATTTCGTGTGAGCCGGCCTGGATCAGTAGCGGTGGCAGTCCGGTTAGGTCGGCGAAGATCGGGCTGAGGAACTCGGCTCTCCGGTCCCCGGCGGGCACATAGTCGATGGCTCGCCGGTGGAGACCTTCGGGGGTGAGCGCGGGGTCGACCGACGCCTTCGTTTTGATGCTCTCGCCTGACAGGGTGAGGTCCGCCCAGGGCGACATCAGCACCGCCGCGCACGGTTGCGGTAGTCCAGCGGGTTTGAGCGCCGCCAGGGTCGCGGCGGCTAGGCCCGCGCCTGCGGACTCGCCAGCGATCGCGATCGCGGACGCGGCGATGCCGGCGTCGAGCAGTCCGCGGTACGCCGCGACGGCGTCATCGATCGCGGCAGGATACGGATGCTCGGGTGCCAGCCTGTAGTCAACGCTCACCAGCCGGGCTCCTGCGCGACGTGCCAAGTCCGATGCCAGACCGACTGACGAGGCGGCCGACCCGATTGCGTAGGCCCCACCGTGCAGGTAGAAGATGACGCTGGCGTGGTCCGCGCCCGCGATCTGAACGTTGACGACAGGGATCCCGCCGAGGCTCCCGGGTGATGTCGTGACATCGGCTGGCACAGGGATCGCCGCCATCATCTCCTCGAAGATGACCCGCTGCTCGACCACGTCGCCGCCGAGATCGAGCGGTCCGTCTCGCAGCAGATGGTCAAGCGCGTCACGCTGTTCCTGGCTCATGGTCGTCGCCCTTCGGTTTCGCGGGTCAGGGCTTCGCATCGCCGAGCAGTAGCTCGGTCCGGTACTTCGGGGCGAGCGCCACCGCCTTGGCGATGAACGCGGCAGTGGCGGCAGCGTCGAGCGGCGGGGGAGCGTCGGTTCGGTGCGCGACTGGAACGCCGACCTCCTTGAAGAACTCCTCCTGGCCTGCGGGCGAACAGAGACACAACAGCCGTGCGGGCAGGTCTGAGACGTTGCGGAAGACGTGCGGCGCGTTGGCAGGCACGTTGATCGTTTCGCCCGCCGTCGCGACCGTGCTGACGCCGCGGAAGGTCAGCTCGATCTCGCCGTCAAGGATCGTGAACATCTCTTCGAAGTCATGGCGGTGGGGCGGCGGGCCGCCGCCCGGCGGGACGTGCATGTCGATCAACGTGTATCGCCCAGCGGTGTCGGCCCCGGACACAAGGATGGTGTAGGTGTCGCCAACCACGCCGAGGTGAAGCAGCGAGTCATCGGCGTCGGGGCTCACGTGCGTCAACACCCGGCCGGAGTCATCAGTGGGGACCGGGCGTGGCTGGGTTGACTCGGTGGGGGAGGTGTCGTTCATGAGCGCTCCTCTATTGGTGGCTAAGCGGTCGAAATCGTCCGCTTATGCTCTGGAGCCTACAGAAGCGAGCCTCGCGCCGTTGTTGCGTGCCACGATCACATCCGGGATGTCCGAAGCGACCACAGAAGCACAGCCCATTGCGCAGCAATTGCGAAGTGACGCGGCGGCCAACCGCGATCGCATCCTCGCCGCCGCCACGATCGCGGTCAGGCGCGACGGCGAGAAAGTACCGATGGCGACGATCGCCGAGCAGGCCGGCGTCGGGATTGGAACCGTCTACCGCCACTACCCGACACGTCGAGCGCTCCTAGCCGCGCTAACGCTCCGCTCCTTTCACCTAGTTCTGGAACACGCGCGCGCCGCCGCGCTCAACGACGAGCCGGCCCCGACCGCTATCACACGGTTCCTCGAACAGACGATCGCGGCCCGCGATGAGTTCGTCCTGCCGCTTCACGGCGGTCCCGTCATCCAGGACGAGCCGATCATCGCGGTCAGAACCGAGATCAGAAGACTCCTCGAACAGGTTCTCGCGCGCGGGCGCCACGACCGAACCATCCGACCCGACGTGACAGCCGGCGACGTCATCCTCACCGGAGCGATGCTCGCGCAACCCCTCCCGCACGCCGGCGACTGGGACCAACTCGCGCGCCGGCAAGCCGCAATCTTTGTCGCCGGCCTAGTTGCCGCCGAACCAGCACTCCCAGACTCGCGACCCACCCCAGGCCCTAGCTGAGATCTGACCATGCCAGCGGCAACGCTCACCCCTCGACTTGGCCGGCCTCAACGTGCGGCCGGAAAACTTCTTCGAACATGACCGCGGTCGGCTGCGAGGTGGTGGGCA
>PLES01000035.1 GCA_003137075.1 Solirubrobacterales bacterium | reverse complement strand
CCACCCACCCCGCCCGCTCCCATGACCCTGGAGACCGAGGTCGACTGGCTTCCAGATGAACCGCTCGCTGCGCTCGCCGGAATGCTTTCGAGCTCAGGCGCGAGCGTGCGCGCCGCCTACCCGGGCGTCTGGCTGCGCGATGACGTCTACGCGACGCACGGCCACTACCTCGACCGTCACACAACCGCACCGGGGTTCGAGCGCCTCGGTGCCGGGGCGATGAGCAAGCTGCTCAAGCTGCCGCTCGATCAGCTGCGCTCCCCGGACGACTATGAACGCATCCTGGCGCCGATCTACGCCTGGATGCTCGCGATCTCAGAGCGCAGCGGCCGTGAGATAGACGGCGATGGCGGCGGTTCCGGCAGGGTCCTGGGGATCATGCGCGCGGGCGGCCTCAAGGGTCGTTCGGTGCAGGTCGGGGTCAGCAGCCTGGCCAAGCTGCTGCAGCTCGCTGGTCTCGGCGAGCTGAGTGGCGATGTCTCAGCTGACGCTTTGGACCGCACGGAGCTCCGCGGCTTCGGGATTGCGCTCACGAACCTCGATGTGAAAGCTGAATACGCGCTCTTCGGCCACACCCACCGCGCCGGCCCCTTCCCGGCTGACGACCCCGCCCTCTGGGTCACTCCGCGCGGCACTCATCTGGTCAACAGCGGCTGCTGGGTCAGGGAGAGCGCCGCCTTCGTGACCCCAGGCACGGAAGCCTCCAGCGTCTACCGACCCGGCTTTGCGATCGAGCTCGATGACGACGGGCCGCCGCGGCTGATCAACCTGCTGGACCGTTGATCGTCAGACGGAGGTGATGTAGCCGCGCATGTAGCCGACATGGGCCATTGAGTACGGATCACACGGTTGGGTGCACATCCACTCGAACCTGCCCTGCGTGCGAACGAGCAGTGTGTATGTGTGCAGACCTGGGCGCACGATGATGTTCACGCCGCCGCCGCCCATCGTCGTGATGCTGTGATCGCCGTTGTCGGTGTTGTTGATCACGAGCTTGACCGGCTGCCCGGCTCGGACGGTGAAGTTCGTCACGCTGAACGCGTCGTGCAGTTTGCCGTTGGGTCCGGGCTTGATCCCCGGGGAGACGCTGAGATAGACGGTGCGCTGGATTGGCGTCGTGTCGGAGACCCTGACCACATTCACGACCGGCCGTGGCGCTGGGTTCTGTGCCCCATTGATGACGACTACGTCGACCGCTACCAGCGCGAGCACCGCGGCCAGTGCGGAGAGCAGGGCAACGCCGATGCGCTTGCTCGTGTTGCGCTGGTCGGCGTCGCTCGGTTCCTGCAGATCGAAGTCGTGAGTGTCGTTTTGCATTGGCGTCCTCGGTTCGCGCTTGACGTACCTATCGTGCCGACGTGCCGACGGCATTACGTCAGGGGGCGCTGCGTGTTGATCCGCGTATAAGACACCACGTCTGAGTGCGGTTTCCCCGCGATTGCTCTGCGTAGGAGTCGGTCAGGTGTCGATCCGCTTCGCCCATGGCGCGTCGGGGGCGTAAGCTCGCCCGCATGGCTAACAGAGTGCGCGTGAGAACCGCGGCAACTACGTTGGCTGTGTTGGTCGGTGCCTGTCTGGCGATAGCGATCAGCGCTCCTGCTGGGTCCGGAGCAAGCACAGCCACAGGCACCATCGGCGCGACCACAAATGCGACCGAGGGCGGCGTTGGGGCGCTGGCCAACGATTGGCCGACCTTTGACTACAACACGCAGCGTTCGGGAGTCGGTCCCGCGGATACGGGGATCACGGCCGCCAACGTGCATCGTCTGAAGCGCATCACGGTCGGCATTCCCGGCGTGATCGACTCGGCGATGATCGAGCTCAGCGACGTGAAGATCGGCAGCCGCACGTATGACGTCCTGATCGGCACCACCTCCTACGGCGACACGCTCGCGCTGAACGCTGCCAATGGACACACGCTCTGGCAGTTCTTCCCGGCGGCCGATCGGGCGCTGCAGGGCTCGGCCCAGTTCACAACCGCAACGCCGGTCGCGGATCCGGGCGGTCAGTACGTCTATGTCGCCACGCCCGACGGTTTCGTCCAGAAGCTGTCGGTCTCCGACGGCCATCAGCTCTGGAGAACGCGGATGACCTACCTGCCCACCCACGAGAAGCTGGCCGGGTCACTGAATGTCGCCGATGGCGAGCTGATTGTCGTGACCGACGGCTACTACGGAGATGCGCCGCCCTACCAAGGGCACGTGGTCACGCTCAACATGGTCAACGGCCGCGTCACGCACGTGTTCAACACACTCTGTTCGAATGTCACGAGGATCATCAAGGATCCCGGGAGCTGCCAGGGCAGTGACTCGGCCATCTGGGGGCGTCCGGGATCTGTGGTCGAGCCCAACGGCGACATCCTCGTGACCACCGGCAACGGCCCGTTCAACGGTCACACCGATTGGGGTGACAGCGTGCTCGAGCTCTCACCGACGCTCAAGCTGCTGCACAACTGGACGCCGACAAATCAGGAAGAGCTCAATCAGCGGGATTGGGATCTGGGCAGCACCGAACCGGCGCTCCTGCCCGTCAAGAGCGGTGCGCCGCTGGCGGTCCAGGGCGGCAAGGAGGGTGATTTGCGTCTGCTCGATCTGAACAAGCTCGACGGCAGCCACGCGCCCGCCGGGTCGCGCACCGGTGGGCAGCTGCAGAGCGTCTCGGGCCCCGGGCCGACCGACATCTACAGCCAACCGGCCGTCTGGACGTCTGCCTCAGGCAAGATCTACGTGTTCGTGACCGACGGTGCGGGCACCGCCGCCTACACGCTCTCCCACCGTCGCCTGCGCCTCGCATGGCACGACAACACCCCTGGGACCAGTCCGGTCGTGGCCGGCGGCTTGCTCTACAGCTACAACCTCGGCCAGGGTCAGCTAGACATTCGCAATCCGCTCAGCGGTCATCTGTACATCGCGCTGCCGGCCAACCAGGGACATTGGAACAGCCCGATCGTAATCGGCGGCCGGATCGTGCTGCCGGAGGGCAACGACAACGCCCATCCGACCAAGGGCACGATTGACATCTATCACCTGCCCGGCGACTGAGTTTCGATCACCCGCCGGCCGCCGCCGATTGCGAATGGCCAGAACCGTTCGGGTTGGCGATTGCTCGCTCTACATCGGCCTTCGTGATCTCTCCGTGGGTCACGCTGACGCAGGCCAGCGCCGCCGGCTTCACCGCCGGAGCCTGGAGGTTGATGCCGGCAGCCTGGATCTGCGGGAGCGAGAGGTCGCCCTGGCTGTCGGGGTCCGGGAAGCGAGCGAAGCCGTGTTTGCGCATGCACGACGCGAACGCGAGGATCGCGTCGGTGCGCGCCCGCTGCTGGGCCGGGCTCGGGCTGTTGTTCACGCTGCCGACGCTCGGCATCAGGTGCGCGCACTTCTGCTGCGCGGACTGGAACGCGGGTGATCCGCTGATACTCGGGGTGAGATGGATCGAGATCTGGAACTGCCCGTTCTGGCTGGCCGTCTCGGGATCCGGGAAATTCGTGACGCCATGACTGCGCATACAGGCCGAGTGCTTATAGGCGTCGCTTGAGGCTTGCGCGAAGCTGACGTTCGGCCCCTTGGCGTTACCGGCTGAGTTCGATCGGTTCTTGCTGCCTCCGCAGGCACCGACGAATAGCGCGGTCGCGGCGATCAGGGCGACGACGGCAAAGGCTCGAGTGATGTGCAATGAAGGCATGCGCGTTGTTTAGCTCGCGGTAGGTGACAGCAGCGTGACTCTTGCTGTCACTCAGCTGTGACCAGGGCGCGCCATGCTGTGGCCATGCGAGTACTCGTGGTGGAGGATCATCAGCGCCTGGCGACAGCCGTCGCCCACGGCCTGAGGCTCGAAGGCATGGCGGTCGACATCGCTTTCGACGGGGCCGACGCGCTCGCTCACACGACCGTCAACGACTACGACGTGGTGGTGCTCGACCGCGACCTGCCCAAGATCCACGGTGACGATGTCTGCCGCTCGCTCACCGCCAGCCGCAGCCACACGCGCGTGCTGATGCTGACCGCGGCCACCACGATCCGCGACCGCGTCGCGGGCCTTGACCTCGGTGCCGACGACTATCTCTCGAAGCCCTTTGACTTCTCGGAGCTGGTCGCGCGGGTTCGCGCACTCGGGCGCCGCGCGGTGATGCCGTTGCCACCGATCCACAGTCGTGATGACCTGACGCTCGACCCGGCGCGGCGCGTTGCCTTCCGTGGCGAGCGGCGCCTTGAGCTCAGCCCCAAGGAGTTCGCCGTGCTCGAACACCTGCTGGCGGCCGACGGGCGGGTGGTCTCTGCCGAGGAGCTGCTCACACGCGTCTGGGACGAAGCCGCAAACCCGTTCAGCACCACGGTCAAGACCACCGTCAGGCGGCTGCGGCTGAAGCTCGGCGAACCGCCGGTGATCGCAACCGTGCGTGAAGCCGGCTACCGCATATGAGAGGCGTGCGCGAGGCGGTCCGAAGGCACGGGAGCGTCCGGCTGCGACTGGCGCTGATGTCGGCGGGCCTCTTCCTGGTGCTCGGCACCGTGCTGATCGTGGCGATCGCTGCGGCCAGCCGCAGCGGCTCTGCGGTTCACGTCACGGCCGTGAGCAGCGGCGCGTACGGAACCCAGATCCTCACACGTAGTCTCGACGATCCGGCGACGCGACTCCTGATCCAGCAGCACAACGCGGACGACGCGCACCTGCTGGCGATCTCCTGGGTCCTGCTCGTGCTCACGGCGATCGCCTCAATCCCGCTGGGCTGGTTCGCCTCCGGCTGGATGCTGCGCCCGTTGCGCGAGATCACCGAGCGCACCCGCAACATCACCGCCGGCAATCTGCACGAGCGCCTGGCGCTGGTCGGCCCGCGCGACGAGTTCACCGAACTCGGTGACACGCTCGATGAACTCTTCGGCCGGCTCGAGACCTCGTTCGACGCGCAGCGGCGGTTCGTCGCCAACGCCTCGCACGAGCTGCGCACACCGCTGACCTTGGAGCGCACGCTGCTGCAGGTGGCGCTCGCCGATCCGGACGTCAGTGCCGTCACGCTGCGCGCCGTCTGTGAGGAGTTGCTCGCTTCGGGCCGTGAACATGAGCGGCTGCTTGAGGCGATGCTGACGCTCGCCAGCAGCGAGCGCCGGCTCGAGCATCGCTCAAGGACTGATCTCGCCGTGCTCGCCGCCGCGGTGCTGGCAACGCCGCGACCGGAGATCGAGGCGCAGGAGCTGAGCATCACAACTGACTTGCAGCCGAGCCCCACCGAAGGCGACTCAGCCCTGATCGAGCGTCTGATCTCGAACCTCATCGACAACGCGGTCAGGCACAACGTCCCGAGCGGCCACGTAGAGGTCAGAACCGCGAGCACCGACGCTGGCGCAGTGATCACGGTGCAGAACAGCGGCCAGCCGATCGCCGCCGGTGAGATCGAGACGATGTTCGAGCCGTTCCGCCGGCTCGGCGTGGCACGCACCGGCCCCGATAGCTCTCAGCATGGCCTCGGCCTTTCAATCGTCCGTGCGATCGCAAATACCCATGCTGCGACAGTCGCCGCACGCCCGCGTGCCGAGGGTGGCCTGACGATCACGGTCGTGTTTCCCGCCCCGCGTCCAGATCGGGCGCCTGAAGCAGGCGACCGCTCGTAGGTCCCGGCGAGGCTGGTTCGCGCCGAGTCGCACCGCTCAGCGGGGGACGGGTCCGCGTTTCGGCGTGCCCGTCCCCCTGGGCGCTGTGGTGCCTAGGACAGGAAGCCGAGGCTCTTGAGCGTGCTGGCCGCCGTGCCGGCCGTGATCGGCTTGGGACCGAACGCCGGCAGCACGGCGTTGGCTCCGGGCAGGATCGCGTCGAAGAACGAGTAGTGCGTCGCCTCATTGGCGGCAACACCGCCCGCGGTCGTCTTCAGCTCAGGCGAGCTGAACTCGTCGATCGCACCGAGGTAGGTCGAGACGAACGCCGACTCCAGGGTCGCGCCGGTCTTGGCCAAGGCGTTCTTGCTTGCCACGTACTTGGCCGGCACGCTGATCGTGAAGCCGGTCGGCGTGTTCTTGGGGCCGAGCGCTGCCTTCCACGCAGCCAGATGCTCCTGCTCGTCCTTATACGCGGCCTGGAAGTAGCTGAGGTTGCCCGGGTCGAGCTTCAGCTTGGTGAAGTACGTCTTGAGGATCGCTCCGTAGACGGTTACCGCGAGCGTCTCGGCGATGAAGCCGGTCTGCAGAACGGTGATGTCGCTCTTGGTCACGGCATTGCTCTTGGCGAACGCGACACCATCCATCGACGCGAGGATGCCGCCGGAGCCGACGAGCACGACGCTGCCCTTCGCGGCATTGCGGATGAACTGCCCACGGCTCATGCCTGCTTGCAAATCGGTCATGGTGCTCCTTGGGTGATTTGGGAATTACCGGCCCTCTGTTAGACGGGCCGCCTAGACCCGAATACGAAGCCGCCCGAGAAACGGATCACTGAATCCGGCAGCAACCGATTTGAGCCCTGGCCGGGCGTTTGAGCACTGCGGGCCCAAGCGGGGCCGGACCGCCAGGAGCGGTCAGGACACGCCCGGGCCGGCAAGCCCGGGCGTGAAGCAGACTGCCAGGCAGGAGACTCCCGGCGAAAGGCTGAGGTCCAGCACGCCCTCGGTGTGCTGATCGTGCTTGATCAGCTCGTAGGCGCCGGGGTGGTCGACCGTGAGCTCACTGCCGTTGACCGTGGCGGTGCCCTCGCCGTTGAAGACGCCCCAGACGCCGCCGGCCTCGTAGGGGCCGCTGTACGGCCCCGGAATGTCCTCGGTCTGGGGGAGCAGGATCGCGCCCGGCGCGTCCTCGGGCCTGACTGGCGCGACCGGCTCCCGCTCAATGGCGAGCAGCTCCTGAATCGCGAGCTCGGTCTCCGCGTAGGCGCCCTCGCCGTAGTGGTACTCGAAGAGGCGCAGATCGGCGTTGAACAGGTAGCGCGCCGGCCAGCCGAGGTTCTCGTACTCGCGCCAGGTCACGTGGCCGACGTCCACGACCACCGGGTACTCGATACCGAGCCGCTGCACGGCGGCGGCTACGGCCTCGGGGTCTTCAGAGGGCTCGAACCCCGCGGTGTGGACCCCGATCACGCGAAGTCCGGCGCCCGCGTATCGCTCATGCCATGCTTTGAGATAAGGAAGCGTGCGGATTGAGTTCGGGCGACAGAAATCCCAGAACTCGAGCAGCACGGGACGGCCCTTCTGCTGGTCCATTCTGAGCGACGCGACGTTGATCCACGGCAGCCTCCCCGGGAAGGCCGGCGCGGCGATATGGTCGACCGGGGAACGCATTTGCCCGAGCGTACGGCATCGCTATACTTTCTGAACTACCAAATCCTGAGTGCATTTGAGGAGTTTCAAAAATGAGCCCGTCCGGAGCTGAAGTTCTCCGACAGATCAAGGACCGCATCGAGGAAGTTGACCCCGGTGCCGTGCGTGAACAGCTTGACTCGGGCGTGCTCGTGATCGACGTGCGCCAGGACGAAGAGTGGGCCACGGGTCATATCCCGGGCGCTCATCACGTACCCAAGAGCCATCTCGAGTCGCGGATCGAGGGCGTCGCGCCCGACAAGTCGCAGCGCGTGGTGCTCTATTGCGCCTCCGGCCAGCGCTCCGCCTGGGCCGCGCGCACGCTGATCGAGGACCTCGGCTACGACTCGGTTGAGTCGATGACCGGTGGCTTCACGCTCTGGAAGGACCGTGGCTACCAGGTCGAAGTGCCGCGCTTCATGAGCGCTGAGCAGCGCGACCGCTACTCCCGCCACCTGCTGCTGAACGAGGTCGGGATCGAGGGCCAGCAGAAGCTGCTCGACGCGAAGGTGCTGCTGCTCGGTGCCGGCGGACTCGGCTCGCCGGCTGCGCTCTACCTCGCGGCCGCCGGTGTCGGCACGATCGGCATCGTCGACGACGACACCGTCGATCTCTCGAACCTGCAGCGCCAGGTGATCCACAACTCCGAGCGCGTCGGTGTCGCCAAGGTCGATTCGGCCGAAGCGACGATCAACGCGCTCAACCCGGACGTCAAGGTTGAGAAGCACCAGCTGCGCCTCGGCCCCGACAACATCATGGACATCCTGCCGAACTACGACATCGTCGTAGACGGGCTCGATAACTTCCCCACGCGCTACCTGGTCAACGACGCCTCGGTACGACTGCGGATTCCGGTTGTCTCCGCCGCGATCCTCGGCTTCGACGGTCAGCTCTCGGTCTTCAAGCCTTACGAGGGCCCGTGCTACCGCTGCCTCTTCCCGGTACCGCCGCCGGCTGAGCTGGCACCGTCCTGCGGCGCCAACGGCGTGATCGGCGTGCTGCCGGGCACGATGGGGCTGCTGCAGGCGACCGAAGTCATCAAGCTGATCCTCCACGTAGGCAACCCGCTGATCGGGCGCCTGCTCATGTATGACGCACTCGCCGCGACGGTGACCGAGGTCAAGGTCCGCCGCGATCCGCACTGCGCCATCTGCTCGCGCGACCCCGATGAGATCAGCGATGACGAGCTCGGCGTGTTCCCTGACTATGAGGCGTTCTGCGCCGGCGCGCACTAGTCGCGCCGCGCCGCAGACGTAAAACCCTCCGCTTCAACGAACAAGACACAGGAACTGTCACATGGCAACCATCCGCATTCCCCCCGTGCTGCGCCCGTCCGTCGGTGGCGAGCGTGAGATCAACGCCGACGGTGACAACGTCGGTGAGATCCTGCGTGCCGTCGCGGTCGATCATCCCGGGACCGAGTCGCAGCTCTTCGGCGCTGACGGCGAGCTCAACCGCTACGTCAACGTCTACTTGAACGACGAAGACGTGCGCGTGCTCGACGGCCTCGACACGACGGTCAGCACCGCTGACACGCTCGTGATCCTGCCGGCCATGGCCGGCGGCGCACGCTGACGCACCGTCAGGATGCATGTTTACCCGGATCTGAGGGTGAACATGCATCTCTTCCGCGCAGCCCCACGGACTCCCTACACTTTGTAAAGTAATGCCGACTCCCAACCTCCGCAACAGGCCGTGTGGTGGTCGTTACGGCGACATCATCGAGTCGATCGGCCACACGCCGCTGATCGAGCTCAAGCGACTCAGCCCGAAGCCGGGCGTTCGCATCTGGGCCAAGCTCGAGTCGCGCAACCCCACGGGTTCGGTCAAGGACCGCGTCGCCCGCGCCCTGATCCAGGACGCCGAAGACAAGGGCTTGATCCGGCCCGGGCAGACGATCCTCGAGCCGACCTCCGGCAACACCGGCATCTCGCTGGCGATGATCGCCTCCCACAAGGGCTACAAGCTGAAGGTCGTGATGCCCGACAACGTCACGCCCGAGCGAACCGATCTGCTGCGCATGTACGGCGCCGAGATCGTCTACTCGGAGGGCTCAAAGGGCTCCAACGGGGCCGTCGAGATGGCACTCGACATGGCCGAGAAGGACTCCTCGGTCTACATGCCCTACCAGTACGGCAACGAGGCCAACCCCAACGCTCACTACAACGGCACGGCGCTTGAGATCCTCGAGGAACTGGACGAGGTCAGCGCCTTCGTCGCCGGCCTCGGTACCGGTGGCACGCTGATGGGCAACGGCCGGCGCCTCAAGGAAGAGCTTGGCGACAAGGTCAAGATCGTTGCCGCGGAGCCGATGCAGGGCGAACCGGTCCAGGGTTTGCGTTCACTCGACGACGGCTTCATTCCGCCGATCATCGACATCTCGGTGCTCGACCGCAAGATCTTTGTGACCAACCAGGACGCGATCGTCTGGACGCGCAAGCTGCTCGACGAGGAGCAGCTCTTCGTGGGCGTCTCTACCGGCGCGATCGCGCGTGTGGCGATGCGGATCGCCGGCGAGCTCGATGAGGGCAACGTCGTCTTCATCGTCNNGAGATCGAGAACCTGGACTCCACCGTCTGGTGGTAAGGCTCTGATGAGGATTCCCCGGGCTCTGTACGACGAGTTGGTCACGCACGCGCGCGAGGACGCGCCCCACGAGTGCTGCGGCATGATCGCCTCACGCGACGGTGACGCCGTGGCTGTGCACCGGGCGCAGAACAGCGCCCATAGCGCGCTGCGCTACGAGATTGACGGCCCCGAGCAGTACCGGATCCAGATGGCGATCGATGACGCCGGCCTCGACCTCGGCGCCATCTACCACTCACACACGCGCAGCGAGCCCTATCCGTCGCAGACCGACATCAACCTCGCGTTCTACCCGGACGCGCTCTACATCATCGTCGGCCTCGCCTCCGGGCCTGAAGCCAAGGTTCGCGCCTACACGATCCGCGACGGACAGGTGCAGGAAGCCCCGCTCACCGTCGTCTGACGACGCTCGGTGCCCAGCCCCGCTGGGCTGGGCACGTGTTGGGGGCTAGTGGCCATCACCGCCCGGGCGGGCATGCTTCGGTAGCCAGCTGACCGCAACAGCAGCCGCGATCAGGAAGCCGATCGCGACGATCAGCGCACTGGCGGTCGCGTTGACGAAGACGCCCCGGCCGTGGCCGTCGCCGATCCGGTCAAACAGCTCGGTCCCAACGATCGCGATGCCCAGCGACATACCGAGCTGCTGCATCGATTCGAGCAGTCCGGAGGCCGACCCGATCTGACGCGGCTCGACACCGGCCAGGATCACGTCGAACATCGGCACGAATACCATGCCCATGCCGAAGCCGGTCAGTGCCAGCGGCCCTGTCAGGTCCCAGGCGCTGAGCTTGCCGCCGGCGTGGTGAAGCACCAAAACCGCCACGGTGAGGCCGAGCGCCATGATCGCGAGGCCGGCGTGCATCGTCGTGCGGCCGAGCTTGGCCAGCAGCATTGACGAGGTGATCGAGCCGGCGATCGCCACCACCGGGATTACAACGGTGGCCACGCCGCTGGAGAGCGGCGAGAACCCAAGGCCGGTCTGGAACATCACGTTCAGCGCGACGATCATCCCGCCCATCGCTCCCATGAAGCCGATCACCACCGCGAGTCCGGAAACGAACTGCCGCCGGCGTAGAAGGTCCGGCTCAAACAACGGCGCGCGGGCGCTACGCACCCGCTGCACCTGCCGACCGCAGGCCGCTACCAGCAGCACGATACCGGCTGCGAGCATCACGAACGACCAGGCTGGCCAGCCCTGCTGACGGCCCTCGATCAGCGGATACACGAGGCCGAACGCGCCGCCCACGACAAGCGCGACGCTCGCCCAGTCAAGCTTGCTGTCCGGGTGCGTGGCCTCGTTGCGAGGCAGGTAGCGGAGCCCAAGCGCCAGCGCGCCGAGGCCGAGCGGGACGTTCGCGAAGAAAATCGCTCGCCAGCTGCTGCCGAGCACGTTCAGATCGACCAGTCCGCCGCCGACCAGTGGGCCGGCAACTGCGGCCAGACCCATCACCGGGCCGAACACGCCGAACGCCTTCTGCTGGCCCCCGTCGCCGAACAGCTCACGGATCAGCCCAAATCCCTGAGGAACCATCATCGCGCCGATCGCGCCCTGCAGGACGCGCGCCGCGATCAGTGAGCTGATCGTCGGTGCCGCCGCGCACAGCATCGACGCGATCACGAAGCCGGACATCGAGCCGAGCAGTACCCGGCGGCGCCCGTAGATATCGCCGAGTCGGCTGCCGACCATCAGCATCGTTGCCATCGCCAGGGTGTAGGCGGCGGTGATCCACTCGAGGTCGGCGTAGTTGCCGGCGAGGTCACGCCGGATCGCGGGCGCGGCCGTCTGGGTGATGGTCGCGTCCAATAGGTCCATCACGGCCGCGACCGTCAGGACCGCGAAGCCGAGCCATTTGGCTCGCTCTGTAGACCGCTCGCCGGCGGCCACCATCGGGGTGGGGAGGGTGGTTGTTGACATGAACCGAGCCTCTCGGGGATTGAGGTCATGTTCGGTCACTAATTGAGGCCGAGTCCTGCTAATGAGGTCAACTCTTGTCACCAATGTGTGGGATGCTGCGCTTCGTGGTCAAGCAACCCCTTTCCACCCTGTGATCGAGACCTCCGCCCGCCTACTGGCGCTGCTCTCGCTGCTCCAGGTCCGCCGCGAATGGACCGGTTCGGAGTTGGCCGACCGACTCGAGGTCGGCGTCCGCACGATCCGGCGCGACGTCGACAAGCTGCGCGTGCTCGGGTATCCGGTCGAGGCCGCGCCGGGCGTTGCCGGCGGCTACCGCCTCGGCAGTGGCGGTGAGATGCCGCCACTGCTGCTCGACGAATCCGAGTCGGTAGCGGTGGCTGTCGGCCTGCGCATGGTCGCGGCGGGAACGATCGACGGGATCGAAGAGACTTCCGTGCGAGCGCTCGCGAAGCTCGAGCAACTGCTACCTCCGGCGCTAAGGCGGCGCGTCAGCGCACTCAGCCAGGCGACCTCCGCGTTCGACGTCGAGGGCCCGCGGATCGATGCGAACCTGCTGGCGATGATCGCCGGCGCCTGCCGCGACGGGATGCGGCTGCACTTCGCATACGTGGCCCGCGATGACGCGCGCTCGCGGCGCTGGGTCGAGCCGAGCGCGTTGGTTCACAGCGGTCACCGCTGGTACTTGGTCGCGTTTGACCTCAACCGCGACGACTGGCGCACCTTCAGGCTCGACCGGATCCCGCCCGAGGCGGCGCTGCGGGTCGGTGAGAAGGGCCGGCGCCGGACCGTGCCGGGCGGCGACCCGGCCGCGTTCGTGGCCCGTGGTCTGCGCCGGCAGATGGGACAGCCCACGGACGACGGTGACGACGCAGGCTCGACCACGTACGGGCGCATCCGCCTGCACGCCCCGATCGCGCGAGTCCGCGGCCGCCTGCCCGGGCGCTACGTGACCTGCGAGCCGGACGGCGAAAACGCCTGCGTGGTAACCACTCGCGGCCAGTGGTCGGCGTCGTTCCTGGTCTGGATGGCGACGCTCGACGAGCCGCTCGAGGTGCTCGAGCCGCCGGAGCTGGTGGCGCTCGCGGGAACGATTGCGGCGAGGTTGAGCTTTACGGCTTAGTAGGGTCGGAGTGTCGTGCCAGGCGGCGGTCCGAGTCGCCCACCGGGGCTAAAAGCCGCCAACCACCGCCTGGCTCCGGGAGAGGTTGGCGGATTAACACCCGTGTTCGACAAAGATCCGCCAACCACCGTTTGAGGCCTGGAGTGGTTGGCGGGTTTTACCCCTCTGAGCGGTCTGCCGCTCGCCGCGTCTCTGGCTCCTCGCGGCCTCACGCCGCAGTCGCGAGTTCACTGCTTGGGCGGCAGCGAGCGGGCCAGCCCAACGCCGGCTTCAACCCAGCGGGCGAGTTCCTGGTCGTTGCTGACGCCGTCCTCGTCGACCCGGATCCAGCCTCGCGCGGGGCGGCCCTGCATCTCAAACGGGCCGACGCCCGGCTGGGCCAGCAGCTCCTCCCACTCGTCCGGCTCGCAACGCATCAAGAGGCCGCCGCTGCCCGAGACCGCGACCGCGATGTGGCCACCGATCAGGAACGCCAGACCCCCGAACATCTGCTTCTCAACCACATCGTGATCAAAGGGCATCAGCTCTCTGATCCTGTCAGCGAGCTCGAGATCGTAGGCCACGCCTCGATTATCGCCCTTCGGCCAAGCGCCGCAACGCCGCTCGCCAGTCGCTTTCTACGGCCATCAGCGAGCGCTCGCCGAAGGCCCGCGCCAAGGCGGCGTGTGCGCCGCCCGGATGCAGGCGGCGGGCGAGGTCGGCGACGGCCGCGTCACCCTGCAGTCCTGCGAGCAGCTCGATCAGCGGCGGCGCCAGCAGCGGCGCGTCGCGCGCCCGCGGGGGAAAGTGCGGGCGCCGGCCGTCCCGCATGCGCTGCCCGATCGCGCTGCGTGCGTGTCCTGATTCGCCGGAGAACCAGCGCGCGGCGCCCTCAAGGACCCAGGCCCAGTGGCGCTCGGCGGCCACGCGGCTGGGAGTACGCAGCTCCCAGAGCTCCGCGTTGCTCTGGATCAGCACCCGGCGCACGTAGATCGATGCCGGGGTCAACGCCAGCATCTCGTGCGAGCCGGAGACGCCGGTAGCCCTCGAGCGCAGTGCATCGGGGGAGAGCACGTGCATCTCTCTGTGCCCGGTCCAGCCGGTGACGTAGCGGCGCGCCTGTGGCGCGGTCATCCTCCACAGCAGCGGCATCAGCGGATTCGACATCGCCAGCGAAGTGGCGCTGTCGTGCAGCACGATCGTGGTCTCGAGCGGCAGCTCTGGAAACTGTGGCGCCAGCCGCTCGCGCGTGCGCTCGAGCAGCGCCAGCACGCGCGCCGCGTCAGCGGTGAACGCCGAAGAGTGCCGGCAGTGGAAGTGCGGCGATTGTGACTCGATCCAAGGCATCAGGGGACCAGAACGACGGAGGGGGTGGCCAGCGGGCCACCCCCTCCGGGTAACTTCAGTATCTGCGTCGCGCTTAGACGAGAGCCGGCTGACGATCGCCTTCGGCGATCGCTGCGATCTCTTCAGAGGCGCGGTCGAACTCCTCGTCGGAAAGCACCGGGGTGCCCTCAAACGGCAGGTCTCGCGTCAGCTCAAGCCATGAACGGCATCCGCCGTACTCATCCCGGACCTTGACGGTCACCGGGCGGGGGATGCGGTAGGTGCGAAGAACCACGACGTGCAGCGGATGACGGCGCTTCCATTCAAGGCGCTTCTCCGCATAGTCAGGGGTCCAGACGTAGAACGGGGAGAGCGCGTCTACGGCGCGACGGTCCGTAATGGTGTAGTGCGCCGCGACCTCAGCCCAGGCGCGGATGCGCACACGGTCGGGCTGGTTGATCTCGACGTCACGCAGCATTGCGGACGGAGAGGGCTCGCCGTCGCTCCACACGCCCTCCTCGAGCGCACGGGCGAGTTCGGGGCGATGTGACTCACGTACTAGGTCCGAGCGCTGGTGATCAAACGTGGGGTAGAGAAAGAAGCGGTCGTGATCGAGCTGGAAATGCTTCTCCGGCTCGCGGATGCCGCCTTTGCGGAGCGTCAGTAGCTGCTCGCCTTCGGCGAGGGCACGGACGGTAACCGCCCATTCTTTAAAAGCAATCGGCATGGGTATCTAAGGGGGGAGAGTCAGGATTGGCAGGGAGGCCAGTCGCGCAAACAACAGGGGCGGCGACCGGCGCTATAGCCGATTCTAAGTCAGATCGCCCAAAAAACCAAATAACCCTGCTAAAGAACCACTTTTGAGATCCATAGCGACCCTCTGGGCCTCGGTTTAGGCGCCGAACGGCGGTCGAAATCGAGGGCTCAGGCGGCGTCTGCGAAGCGGCCCATCTCTTCGGTCTCGGCCAAGTGCTGGTGCGATGGGCAGTAACCGTTGTGGGGGAGCGGCATGCGCTGGCAGGGCGTGCCTTTGCGAGTGCTGGCGCGGCACTGCAGTGGATTCCCGTGGATGTCGAAGCCGCTCTGGGGCTGGCTCTGCAGGAACTCATCAGCGAACGCCAGGTAGCGCTCGACCACGGTCAGCACACGGCGCTGGGCCGACATCGGAAAGTAAACGCGGATGTCGGAGAAGAGACTTCGCGACGGTCGCGCGAAGTAGTGGCGGTCGGTGGCCAGTCTTTCGACCGCGTTTTCACAGGAGCGCAGTACGCGCTCGTGGTTGGCGTACGGGTGACCTTGCGAGTCCTCGATGATCTCGTTCGCAAGCTCTCGGTAGATCGCTCTGCTGAAACGGTACATCCGACTTGTCTCCTTTCGGCGTCTCTGCCGCGGCCCGGTCGATTCCGCTCCCAAAAGACTACGCCCAGTGCCGAAAAATTGACTTCCGGTCCGTGACGAGCGTCACATGTTGGTGGTCGAGTTCCGGGTTCCGATTCGGAAAATCGGTGCGCCAGTGAGCCCCGCGGCTCTCCTCCCGCGCAAGCGCTGCCGTCGCGATCAGCGCGACCAGGGGATGCGGGTCCGACTGCAGCTCTCGCAGGCCGTCGCCGTTGCGTTCGAGGCCCGCCAGCCGCCAGAGCGCCTGGCGCGAGGAGTCGGTCAGCGGCGAGAGCACCGAGGATGCCATTCCGGTGGGGCCATCAGCGGCCGGCGCCGTGTCAGGGGCAAAGGCCGCCAACGGCGGCTCGTCCAGCGCCGCCTGCGCCGCGCGCGCGCCGAACACGAAGCACTCGGTCAGCGAATTCGACGCGAGGCGGTTGGCGCCGTGGAGCCCGGTGCAGCCGACTTCGCCGACGGCCCAGAGTCCGGGCAGTTCGGTGCGGCCCTCGGGCGACGTGACGACGCCGCCGCACTGATAATGCGCGGCGGGGACGACGGGGATCGGCTCCATGGCCATGTCGATGCCGCATTCGAGGCACTTGGCGTAAATCGCGGGGAAACGCTGCTGCAGGAATTCGCGGCTCTGGTGGGTGATGTCAAGGTAGACGCATTCCGCGCCGGTCCTCTTGATTTCGGCGTCGATGGCGCGCGCCACGATATCGCGTGGGGCGAGCGAGGCGCGCGGGTGGACGCCGTCCATGAAGGGGCTGCCCGCGGCATTGCGCAGAATGCCGCCTTCACCGCGCACCGCCTCGCTGATGAGGAACGATTTGGC
>PLES01000105.1 GCA_003137075.1 Solirubrobacterales bacterium | reverse complement strand
ACAGGGGGCCGGACACCGCTGAACGTCAACGGCGGCAACACCACCACAACAAACCCGACCACCACCACAACCACGACAACACCGACCAGCAGCGGACAAGGGCAAGCTGGTCGAGGCGCGAACACCGCGACCACAAAATCGGTGCGACTCACCCAACGCATCGACGGGCAGACCGTCACGATCACGATCCCGCACACCAACACGAGATCGAGAGCAATCACAATCACCTACAGCACCCACGGGCACATCCAGCTCGAACAGACCACGCTGCAGCTGACCATCCTGATCAACGGACACCGACACACCTACCGCCTCCAAGCCCGCGGCGGCAGCGGCCGTTTCACAATCCGGCAGAACACGCTGAAGGACATCCAAAACGTGACGATCATGCTGCGCTACCGGACCGCAGGCCGGCACAACAGAACCCACACCACCAGCCTGCCGCTCACCCGCGCCATCCACAAGGCAACCACACGGCCCTGAA
Organism: Solirubrobacterales bacterium; assembly: GCA_003137075.1. Taxonomy (GTDB): domain Bacteria; phylum Actinomycetota; class Thermoleophilia; order Solirubrobacterales; family Solirubrobacteraceae; genus Palsa-465. The sequence continues at coordinate 42,732 of PLES01000105.1, read as the reverse complement.
CTACACGGCGCCGTTCTCGGCGGCGGCGTCGCCCTCGGGCCACTCGCCGCTTAACGCGCGCCCCGGTTGTCGAATCCGGGTGCCGGCTGTTGATACGGCGAACATGACCGCGTCGAACGCCCATCCCACACAGACAATCCGTTACGAATACACGCTGCATCGCGTATACCGGTACATCCTCGACGAGGCTGACCGCGTCGTCGACCTCGAAGCGTTCACTCGCAGCCCCGCCGACCCACCACCTGACACCACCGCCGTCCGTCACATCGACGTCGCCGACGTCGACCCCGCTCCCCTGCGCCTCACGGCCTCCCGCGCCCCGCAACGGCACACCCATCCGGCCGCTAGCCCGACGCACATAACCGCGTGACTCTCATGCCCAGCATCGACGACTACCTTGCGAGCGCCGCCACCGAGACCTTGCAGCTTCTGCTCGAGCATCAACGCCACTACGGTGACCGCCCGACACTTCCGCAATACCAGCACACCGCACCCCCAAACGCCCTAGCGCGTCTTGATGCCAGGATGGCCTACCGCTTCAACGTCTTCCTGTGGAGAGCCCTCCTTGAGCTCGCGGCAACCGCGGCCGCCGGCCACCCACTACAGACCGACGACACCCGACGATTCGTAACACTGTGGCAGCACAACACCGGGCCGCGGTTCCTCTCGCCGGCCCTTTCGATCGCGCTACAGGTCAACTAACTATTCAGGGTTACGAAATCGCACGAAGAGCCGCCCGGGCACGGTTAGGCTCGTCCTCCTTGGCGGCCGTGCCCTGCCAGGCCGCGATCGCCTTCAAAGTCAGCGCGCAACTACGTGCAGGTACGTCTCGGTTGCGGTAACTGCCGCCAAGTACGGATGAAACGGCTCGTGCTCGAAGACTGAATATCCGGCTTGGTCCATCAAGAACACGACGGTCATCACGCCAGCCTTGATGTGCGAAGCGCCCTTGACCCAGCAGCCGGAAGAGACCGCTATGAACAGGGTGTCGCGTTTAGGCGTCGTAACTATGAGCAACGTGTCGCGTTTGATCTCGGGTGCTGTCTTGCGCGTATTGAGGAAGCCGGTTCGGGTGGTGTTTGCGGCGAGGGCTGTCCGTGGGGTATTTGGCTTGAGCTGGCGCAGCTGGTCGGTGGTGCAAGCGGCGGACCGGACGTCGCTGAGACCGCCAGGATGCTGCCTGATGGGTTTGGCCGGGTGGCCGGGGACTGCTGAGGAGCAGGCCCCGGCCACCATTGACACAAGCAACGCGAGCGTCGAGATGACGATCGGGTTTCGTCGTACCTTTATCAACAGTCCGCTACTGCTATCGGATAGGCGTAACCCAACCAGCGCATCGGGAAGTCGGATCCGGTGATATCGCCGGTTTCCATCGCCCAAGGGTTGGTGTCACACGCCGCTGCTGTCTGCGTCTTCGCGGTGTATATGTAGTCACGGTTGTAGTCGCCCATGGCTTCCCAGGTGCTCGAGGAGTCCAGACCTTCGCAGCCGGAAAACGCCATTCCAACGACGTCCGTCAGACGCTGCCAAGTTTTGTCCGCCTGCTCCGGTCGTTCGGCGATGCACTCGTACTGGGATGTGTCGAGCGTGTACTTGCTCGTGTTCCACGTGACCTCGATTGGATCGATGCAGGTCCAATCCTCGTCGTACTCCGTGCAGACTTCGACCTCGCCCATGCCCGACCCAGTGTGAGTCAGCGACGCGTAGTTGTCGTTCGTTGCGCCCGGCTGGATGGTGAGGTTGCTGATCGTCTGCTCGGTGTTCTCCGGGTAGAACTCCCACCACGGATATATCGTGACGTTGTCGCTGGTGTTGACATCGACTTCTGTGCCCGCCTGAAACAGAGCAGCTGAATCCGAAGCGCCGCTACCGAGCCCCGCCCAGGAGCTTTCGTACGTGGCGCCAGGCGGTGTTGGATACGTCGCGGACGGAATGGTCCAGTCCGTCTCAGCCTCGCTGTAGGTGTTGCCCGTCGTGCTCTGGAACCCCGACCAGTTAGCCGAGCCTACCTCCGTCGAGGTGCCTGAGTTGTCGGGAGTAACGGTCAACGGCGACTCGTTCGGCGCAGGAGCCGCCACACCCGGGCCGCCGGGCTGCTCACCGTTCGGTATCGAGGAGCATTGCGGCACGATCCACGTCGTACCTGCCTGCAGGAGCGGCGAGTTCGGAGCCGGAGCCGGAGCCCCTTCGGCCTCAAGGTCCGCGGCCGTCATCGGCCCACCCGCCGCAGGCGCGTACGTCGTCCCGTCGCCGCAATTGGTGGTCTCGGTGACTAAACCGGTGGTCGGCGTCGGGGCGGTCACGCTCGGCGACCCGGTGACCGGCGTCGTCGCGGTCGCGGTCGCGGTCGGCGACGCTGCGGCCCCTGATGCCGCCGGCATCAGGCAAAGCAATGCGACAGTTACGGCCAAAGACAACAACCCCGGCAAAATCCGCGGCTTACGCATGTGTCTCCCTCCAGGGACCTGCGACGGTCCCGTTGAGTACGTTACCCAGCCCGACAAACGCGTTGCCGTAGCTAGTGATCACGGGCCGGCCAAGTCGTGAAGCCGGAAAGAACGAGCCTGCGCCGAAGGCTGAGGCGGGGCTGATACAGACAATACACAGTCCCGGGAACCAATCGGTGACTTTTCGTGACCAGGTCCCTGCGCCAAGAGGCAAAGTAGACGCCGTCAGGCCGTCAGCAAAAGTGGTGCAGCAGCTACGGCACTATTACTACTGAAACCTCAACCAGTCCCGCGAGCGACTATGCGTCAACCGACGGCACGAAGCGAGCGGTACCGATCCATGGCGTCATACACCGAGGTGCGATGAACATCCGCGACGGCCGCGATCGCGTCCGGGTGGATCCCGTGCTCATCGTGAAGTACCACTGCAAGCCGACCGAGGTCTACCGCGAGCTCCTCCGCTTCATCACGATGATGACGTCGACGGGCACCATGCACCTGCAGCTCCTGCAGAACCGTCTCCTCATCGTCGCGAGGCAGCCGCCTCCAGCCACGTCGCTTACGACGACCGTTCTGCTCCTCCTCACGCAGCAGCGCCAGCTCATGCTCCCGCCGGCGCTGCTGCTCACGCTCTCGCTGCTGCTGCAGCTCATCCCACGCCGCCTGGTGACGAACATGCCTCTCGCCGGCTGGCGCCGGCAGAACGAGGTCCTCAGATTTCGAAGCGGCAACCGACATACAAGAATTGTAGGGCACCCTACAGACGGACTCTGATTCCGCGCCACGGGCCGCGATCATGTACGTATGAGCCTGATCCGATTCTTCTTCCGCTGGATGTTCCGCCTCTTCGCCCTCGGCGCGCTATTCGGTGCCGGCCTGGCCATAGCTGGTGTTGCCCTCATCGCTCACAGCAAAACCGTCCAGGGCATCATCGGCATGATCATCGTCTTCAGCGTCGTGAAATGGTTCCTCCACCACCTCTGGAAGGACGATCCGCGCACCTACTGCACCCCGGAACTGCTCAACGGTGACCCGGGCGCCGGCATGCCACCGCAACCCGGCCCTGAGCCGCAGTGGACCAACGCACTCGAGCCCGTAGACGAGTTGGAGGCGATCCCCGCGATCGAAACCGTGCAGGCAGGCGGGTGGGATGAGCCTCCGGCCGGGTACCGTGGCGCCACGGCGGCGCTGAACACGCAGCCGTCGGACGACACAATCGACATCTGGTTCCAAGGGACGATGCACGCGCAGGTCACGAAGGACGAGGTCCGCGTCCTGGGCGACCTCGCCGAGCGCGACCCGGACGACCCGCTATCCAAGGCCATCGCAGCAATGACGGACTACGCGCGGGAGATTCTGGCCGGCTTCACCGCAGGCCCGTACACCGACCAAGATGCGCTTGCGTACGCCGCAGTGTTTCTGATCCCGCACGAGATGCTAGAACGGCCGATCCCCAACCCGGCTGCGACCGCCGAAGCGTTCGCAGTCCCGGTCGAGCTTCTCTCCCCGGAGATCATCGAGCCGCTGCGCAAGGCGATCGCCGACAGGGAAGCCACCACCGACAACAGCCTCCGGTAGACGATGGGCCCCGCGATCGAACGCGCGAACCCAGAGTCCGCCCATGCTGCTATCGAGCCCTACGGGTACGGCGCGACAGGAAGGGCCTTCGCGACCACCGAAATGCGGCGGTGCGCCCCCGGCTTTAGCCGTGGGCACCGTGAAAACGCCGAACGTGAGGCAGCGGAAGCGGAGCACGCAGAACGGCAACGGCCAGCGACCGAACAAGATGAGCGTGGTCACTGCACAGTGGACCGTTTGGTCGACGACGCCTACGCGTACCTGACCCGGCGGCTACGGCTCGACCGTGACCGTCACTACCTCTTCTCAGAGACCAACCAGGCGATCGTCATGTTCGATAACGACGTCGCCGAGCGCAACGGAGAGCTTTACCTCACCAGTGTTGACGTGTCCCAACCCGGGCAAGGCCTCGGGACCCAGATCATCGAGACCATCAAGGCGTTCGCCGAGCAGACCGGCACCGACCTGTACGTCGGGCCATGCACCAACGCCCGATACTGGCGGACCAGTGACGGCATCCACCCCGACCGGCACCCCTGGCTCACCTACACCGGCGACGAGCACGGCGAGCCTGTCTACCAATACCAGACGGCGAGCAGCTTGCCCACGCCGGTTGTCATATCGCCGAATGCGCTGTTGGTACCGCGACCGAGACAGGCAGACGAGGATCGCAATGACTGACGCGGGCGCGGCGATGACGAATACNNGATCGGCGCAGCCGAGGATCTGTTCGACGATGCGGTCGCGGCATGCGCCGCGACGTGGAGCCCGCAGCTGCGTGTCCTGCCGGTCTGGCAACCGTACGCCTCGCTCATCATCGCCGGTGCCAAGCGTGTCGAGACACGGTCCTACCCGCCGAGCAGGCTAGGCATGCACCCGGGCCAGAGGATCGGGATACACGCCGCGAAGGAGACACGTGGACTGGTGCACTGCAAGGAGTGGCCGTTTTCCTACCGCGTACCCGACGCGATGACATTGCCGCTGGGAGCGATCATCGGCACCGCCACCCTTGATCGTGCAAGCGAGATGACCGAAGAGTCAATCGCGAGGCTCGCGGCCGAACGACCGGCCGAGTACGCGTTCGGTCTGTACCAGCCGGGACGCTGGGCGTGGGTCCTGCGCGACCCCGTGCCGTTGCCAAGCTCGGTCCCGTACAAGGGGTCACAAGGATCATTCAGTGTTCCACTGAAACTACTGGGACTCACGATCGAAGACGCGCCGCACGCGGCCGCGGTCCGGGTTGACGACGCCTTCGTGGAAGGCGACTGGGGCAAATGGACCGGTGGCGGGCACATGCAGGCCGACACGCCCGAAGCCCTGCACGCAATGGCAGCACGCCTCGGCTTGAAGAGGGCTTGGTTTCAGTCAAAGCCCAGACGCCCGGAACACGACCACTACGACCTGACCGCCAGTAAGCGCGAACACGCCATCCGTCTCGGAGCGCTCCCTATCACCCGGGAGGAAGCCGCCCAACGAAACATCGCCGCCATGCGAGAGCGGCGCCAGCGAGAGGTACCCAATGCCGCATAGCGACCAAGGCGGCACGTCCCATACCCACGAGTCGGCCCTCAAGGCCGCGGCCCGCGCCCTATTGGACGAGTGCCGCGGAAATACCAGTCTGCCGCTTGAGATTAGACGGCGCCTGGCAGACCTGCGGGATGCGCTCGATGCCGAAGGTGAGAGCCACGATGGCGAGTAGCAAGCAGCCGTACACCGAGATATGCAGCGAGGTCATTGGCAGGTCGGTCGGTTCGGTTGACGACGCAGTGGCTGATCTACACAACGCTCTACACACTGAACACACCCATCCGGGAGCTTGGGCCGCGGTCAGCCAAGCCGCGAGAGAGTTGGCGGACCGCGCGGAGCAACTCGCCGACCGGGCACACGGAAGGGACCGATGATGCGTAGCGACCCAAGCTATAGCCCCGACGATCTCGATCGGGCCGCCACTGGCCGCGAAATCGGCACACTGGTCGCTAGCGTCCTGATTCGCACGCACGGCGACGCGGACGCCGCTCTCGCGCTGCTTGATGACTTCAAGACGATCGCGCCGCCACAGGAGGACGGCGAACTGGATGCCGTGCCGATTGCCGCGCAGGCGATCCGCGAGGCACTCGGACTCGGGGTGACGCCGCTATGACACGCGGCGGCCACAGCGACAACGAACGCTGGTACGAGTTCGAGCAGCATGAGACGTTCACTCGTCGCGTGTACGTCAAGGCCTCGTCCCTCGCAGAAGCACGCCGCAGGCGCTACGGCGACGAGGCCGTTGCCGACTACCCGCCGAACTTCCCTGATCTACACATCGCCGCTAACGGTCGGCGGGTGGACGCGGCGCGCGTCCCTGACATCGAGGCGCTGTCCGACGAGCGCGCCGTAGAAAGGGGCTAAAGGTGAGCGAACAAAGCGATAGCCAGCGTCGGTGGCGGAACGACGAGCTAGAGAGCCTCACTGAGGGGCAGTTCAGCGGCTGGGCATGCGTTGTCTGCAATGGCACCGAGGGCGACATGGTCCCAGTTGGGACCTGTCCCGTTGGACAACTCTTCGCTCATCCTGACTGCGTCACGCAACTCCCATGAGGCAACGCGACCAAGGCGGCCGGCTGTCAAAGATCCTGCACGGCGTCGTCCGGGAGCGGCACGTCCACCGGCGAGTACAACCGCCCCGCGACGACGTTGTACTCACGCCTGACGGCCTGCCGTTCCAACCAGTTGGCGATGTACTCACGGACGTCGGGGACGAGGGTTTCGAGCTGCGGCTGATACCGAACGATGCCTGGGTAGCGGGTATCGAGCTTGACGCGCCGGTACAGACGGTCTGTGTGCTTGCCGCGGGTTGCAACGGCCTCGATGTCACTCGCCTGAAAGAACATGAGTGCGGATCCTCTCACCGGAGCGCTGCGTGATGCGCGACGAGAGAGGTGCATGGGCGCTGGACGTGCTCACGCTGAATGTCGGCGCCGCCGCGTTCGACCGCGCCGAGGGGATCCTCGGATGGCTCGAGCTGCGTCCAGCGGACGTGCTCGTGCTCACGGAGACCTCGGCGGGCACCGGCACCTCACTGCTGATCCGGCGACTCCTCAAGCAGGGCTTCGAGGTGACCTGGCAGCACCCGGGCGCTGACCGCGGCGCGCTGATCGCAACCCGCTCCCCGAACGTGAAGGACCTGACCGACCTCGTAGCGTCGACAATGCCGTGGCGCTCGCCGGCGGTCCAACTGGAGACTGACGATGGACCACTCGCGATAGTTGGCGTGTACGCACCGTCGCGCGATCGACGGAATGGGCGCGCCGCACAGAAGCGCGAGTTTCTCGAGTCGCTCGCCAGCGGCCTCGCTGCCCTCGCCGAACGGCTCCAGGGACGGCTGCTCCTCCTCGGTGATCACAACACGGTCCCGCGCGACCACATACCACAGCACTCCGGCTTCACGTCGTGGGAGTACCAATGGCATCACGATCTCCTAAAGCTGGGCCTCCGTAACGTGCATGCACTATCGGAGGCTAAGCAGCCTCACAGCTGGATCGGCCGAACGGGCAACGCGTACCTGTACGACTACGTCCACCTCGGCGAGGCCCTGCACGGCCGCCTCGGCGGCTTCACGTACTTACACACGCCCCGGCAGGCAGGCCTTTCCGACCACGCCGCTGTCACCGCCACGATCACCGCAAGGTCGAAGGACGCCGCGGCGGCGGCCGGCGTCGTAAACCAGGTGGCGCCACGCTCGGGGTGGCAGGCCGGTGACCCGTGTGGTGCCTGCGGTTCGCCAAACACGCACGGGTATGCGGGCAACGCTGGCTGCCGGTCCTGCCACGCTCACGACATGGACGGCAGCTGATGGCCGCCGCCGTCGCAGCTGATTACCGCTATGTGCTGACTCGCGAGATTCCGACACTTGATGCGCGCGGAACGGTCGTGTTCGTCATGCTCAACCCGAGTACAGCCGACCAGCACACAGACGACGCGACGACAAGACGAGTCACGGACTTCGCCGCGCGCTGGGGGTTCTCGCGGCTCGACATTGTCAATCTGTACGCGTTCAGGTCCACCGACCCCTCCGCCTTGTTCACTGCAGCCCGTCCGATCGGGGATGAGAACGACGATCGAATCAGCGGGGCAGTGGAAGCGGCATCGCTCGTGGTTCTCGCGTGGGGCGCCACCGCCCACCCGGGCGGCACGGCGCGTGTGTGGCGCGTGCTCCACCTGATCTCCGCAACGCGCAACACACCGACCTGTCTCGGGCTCACCGCCGATGGCCATCCTCGCCACCCGCTGTACGTCAGAAAGCTCGCGCTACCCCAGCCTTTCCACCCGGCAACCATCTGTCATCAAGAAGGTCGAGAAAGACAATGAGCCAGGCACATAACACTGCGATTGAATGGACGCATATCCCCGGCTTCAAAGGCGAGACGTGGAACCCCACCACGGGCTGCAGCAAGGTGTCGCCCGGATGCGCGCACTGCTACGCCGAGGCCGTCACCGCGAAATGGGCGGGCAACAGCACCGGGTTCATCACCGAACACCGGCCGTGGACACCAGCAAACGCCGCGCACAACGTGACGCTATGGCCGAACCGTCTGGCGCAGCCGCTGCGTTGGCAGAATCCTCGCGCGGTGTTCGTGAACTCGATGAGCGACCTGTTTCACGAGGAGATCCCCGACGCGTTCGTCGCCGAGATCTTCGCGATCATGGCCCTCACACCCCGACACGTGTATATGGGCCTCACAAAGCGCCCGGAACGCATGCGCGGCCTGCTGTCGAGCTGGAAGTTCTGCCGCCAGGTCGCCGCCGCGATTGAGCGGCTCGGTCGTGAACACGCGGTCGCGAAGTGGTTCATCGCGTTAGAGGCCGTGATGGAAAGCTTCGAGCAGCTCGATAACGTGTGGCTCGGTGTGACCATAGAGAACCGCCGGAACGTGCACCGCGCCACAGTGCTCCGAGAGACGCCGGCAGCAGTCAGGTTCATTAGTGCTGAACCGCTCCTCGGGCCTCTGGTACGTGATGGCAGCCGGCTAGTACGCGTTCCCGGGTCCTCGCGCCGTGAGTTTGGTTACTCACAGGGCACACACTGGGATGATGCGTACAGCGGCCCGCAGATCAACCTCACCGCGATCGACTGGATGATCGTCGGTGGCGAGTCGGGCCCTAAGCCTCGGCCCATCCAGCAACGGTGGGTCCGCGACCTGCGAGATCTCGCCGAGTCAGCGGGTGTCGCATTCTTCTTCAAGCAATGGGGCGGGCGGACACCGAAGGCCGGTGGGCGCGAGCTCGACAGGCGAACATGGAGTCAATGGCCGCCCCCCCCAACGAAAACCAACCCCGGGCGCACCGCCGCGGCCGCGTGAAAGCCGATGAGCGTTAACGCCGACCCGAACGCCGAGGCCCTGCGTTGTCTACTGGACGGGCCGATGCTCGCCAGTGACATCGCCGCCCGCGTTGGGTGGGAGCCACGGGTCGCGGGCCAGAAGATGGCCGCGCTCGAACGTCAAGGGTTCGTCATGCGCGAGATATACAAGAGCTCGGCGGGGCCCAGCAACAGTGAGAAAGTCATCTACCGATGGAACCTNNCGCCGCCCGCGGTCAAGCGATCGCCAACACCTCCCCCGGCAGCGACGCCACACCCACCGGGTCGATCGACGACGCCCAGCCAGCCCTACAAGTGGAGCCCGAGCAGACCATCCGCCCGGCACAAACAGAAGCCAGCGCTGACACGCCGCTGCCAGGGGTAGTGCTGAGGCTCGAGCTAAGCGAGTGGCTACTGGTGCTCGCCGCCGCGCGTCAGGGCGCGTCCTCGACCCGGGCCGACCGGGCGCAGGCAATTCGCCGGCACCTAACGACGCTCGAGCAGCAAGCCGACGTCAGGTGGTCGGGCCAGGGGTATGTGCCGCGCAACGGCGAATAAGTTCGCTGCATCGCATGGCCGCAGCGCTTCCGCTCATCCGCCGTCCCCCTCGGGGCGAAGGTCGACAGAAATCCGTGGAATTGGCAACGGCGCCGCACCGCCGCACGCTTCGCCGACACCTTCCCAACAAAACCGCTCGACGGTCTACCGGGCCATCCAGCGGGCGGCGGACCGTTCAGCCAACTAGTCCCAGCTACTTTGCCCCTGGTGACACGGACCCGAGCACTGGGCCTATTCAGGGTGCGTCTCGTAGAGGAGATCCGACAGGAAGATTCCCTCTGCTACGACATCTTCGCCCGCCTCTACGAATCGGCCAACACGTTCCTGCAGGTCACCGCAAGCACCGAACCTGACGACACGCTTCACATGGTCACGCTTATGCAGAAGGTCGCACGCGGCCTGTCGACGGCCCTCCCACCCACCGAGGAATTCCTTCGAGGCCTCAGTAGTAACGGCGCGAAGCGGTGCTGACGCTTTCTAACCGCGCTCCGGGCCGTGCCAGGCCGGCCACGCGCCGTCCACCACCAAGAAGGCGCTGAACCGCGTCTAACGCTAAACGTATAAATCCGCACCGTTACTAACGAGAGCTCGAGCGCACTCAGCCACTTCCAGCGCCTACATGATTCGCAGCTGACGCGGTTCCATGCTGACGTTGATGCTCGGTTCTTTGCCTTCCGGGACGATTGCCGGCGGCCCAGGGCGCAACGAGACGAAGATGCGACCGTTCGCGGCCGTGAGGAGGCTGGCGTTTATCCAAGTCTTTGTGGGGCTGAGGAGCTCCGACCAGTCATCGTCTGACCCGAACGCCACGAGCGCCTCACTGGGGCAGGCAATGTGATCTGGCTCGAACCGTAGGTCTTCTTCCATGACGAACGTGGCCTGTGAAAGGTCGACTTCTGCCCACGTGCGAAAGCCGGCTTGCATCCGTTGAAATGCGGTCACTCGCTCCATGCTATGGCGTGATGTACTTGTTGAAGATTGAGATCTGCTCCGGGGTGCGCATGACGATCTCGGTGGAGTTCAGTGTGGACGGGTAGAAGCCGGTGTATGGCCGTTCGTTGGGCGCGAGGTGCTGATCAAAGATGCTTTTAGGAATCCGTGACTCAATGATCCCAGGGTCGTTACCGGGGTAGTAGCTGTCTAGCCCCCTGGGTTTGGTCCAGGTGTTATTGCTGTAGTAATTGTTGTTGATGAATGTTCTGACACTGAGTTGCTGCGAGTAAGCCACTCCGGCCGACCGGTTTTGGACTGGTCCAGAGTGAGTGAGGGCAGGAACTCTCATCGGCTGCCAACTCTACTTGCGGTGTAGAACGCCTGCGGTGTTTTGAACCCGAGACCGCGGTGCGGGCGCACGGTGTTGTACTCGGCGACCCATTGGTGGAGAACGACCCGGGCTTCGAGCACCGAACGGAACAGCTCGCCGTTGAGGACCTCGTCGCGCATCGTGCCGTTGAACCGCTCGACATAAGCGTTCTGCTGCGGTGAGCCTTTCGCGATGAATAGCTGCCCGACCTGGCGGTCGCGGAGCCACTCACCGAGCGTCTCGGAGATGAACTCACGGCCGTTATCGGACCGGATCCGATTCGGTTTCCCGTGCCTCCCAAATACCTGCTCGAGCTCGTCTACGAGATCACGCGCTCCGATGTTCCTGGCGACCCTGCACGCGAGACAGCGCCTGGTGTACTCGTCAACGATGTTCAAGATCCGCAGCGGCTGCCCGTCCTCCGTGCGGGCGGCGACGAAGTCCCACGACCACACATCATTCGGCCGGGTCGCCTGCACCGCCCACGTCCCGCCAGCAGAGCCGCCAACGGCCTTCTGGCCGCTGGATCGCTTACGTGCCGGGACTCTGTGACCCTCAAGCCGCCAGAGCCGCTCGACCCGCTTGTGGTTGACCTCGAACCCCTCAGACCGCAGCAGCGCCCAGACACGGCGATACCCATACCGCGGATGCTTAGCCGCCAGATCATTCATCCGCTTCACAAGCGCAAGCTCGAACTCCGGCGGCTGGGCCTCATAGCGTTGCGTTGAGCGATGCTGCCCGACCAGCTGACAAGCCCGTCGCTCCGACACCCGATGCCGCTTCACTAGATAGGCGACAGCATCACGCCGGCGGGACGGGCTCACCATTTTCCCTTGTTCAAATCCTTGAGCATCGAGATATCCAAAGCCTGCTCCGCAACGATCCGTTTCAGACGGCCGTTCTCCTGCTCCAAAGCCTTCAAACGCTGCGCCTCGTCCTCCTTCAGCGCCCCGTATTTCGTGCGCCACCGATAAAACGTCTGGTCGCTGACCCCGATCCGTTTGCACGCCTGCGGGATCGTTAGACCCTGTCCCTGGAGCTTTTCGTGCTCCCGCAGCTTCGCAACGATCTGCTCAGCCGTATACCGCTTCGCCGCCGCCATCAGCAGCCCATCCTCTCATTAGGACTCTCACGAGTCGAAGCACTAACACAGAAGATGGACCGAACTACAGGGGGCCGGACACCAACTAATCGCGCTCCGACACTCGATCACGGCCAGACCCATCGGGCAAGCAAAATCGAACAAACGTCCAGTGTGTTGCCACCATCGCGAGTGTCCGCAGACGCTCACACAGTGCAGACCTCCGTGCATACCTCGCGTAGAGAAGCTGCCTTTTTGCAGGGATGTTCTAGCCCAGTATCGCCCATTTTGAAGCCCGCCTTCGGGCATAGCCGAGGCCCGATCGTCCCTTCACGTCGAGCGCAGCCAGTCCGGTAGCCCCTCTTTAGACACTGCGTCTGTGTAGACGCTGCTCTTACGGGTCGCCCACGATCCGAATTGACTGATCCGTGGGTCCAGAGCGATTAGCTCCGCCGGCAGAGTGCCAGACTGACATGGTGGAGGTCACGGCTCGCGCGGCTAATCGTCTCCGCTGCGAGCACTGCGCCCCTGAGGTCTCGACACTGCTGGCACGCCGATCGCTGTGCTGTTGGGTGGGACGTCTTTGACTACCACGGCATTTGCCCCGACCGTTGAGTTTGTGCCGACTGTCACGCCGCCGATGACCTTGGCGCCTGCGCAGATGATCACACCGTCTTCAAGGGTTGGCGCCGCAACTATGGAGCCGTCTGTGACCTTGAAGCCGATCGTGACCTGCTGATTGATCCAGCAGTTGGCCCCGATTTTCTCGGCTGCGACGATGGTCGCGAAGCCATGCTGGATGAAGAGCCCCGGACCGATGTCCTCGGTATCCAAAAATAGGGTTCGTTCACCGGGTCGCAGCCGTCGAAGCAGCGCCGCGACGAGGCGGCCGCTTCGGTTGCCGCGCGAGAGGCGGTAGTAGTAAAGCGACCGGAATTCTCGGATTCTCAGGAGCCTGCGGAGACTGTTGCTGCTGCGCTGAACACTCGCCCAACGTTCGCGGTCGGCGTCGATCAGCGCTTGCCGGTCGGTTAGCTGATAGGCGATCCAGGCGAGCATGGCGTGACCAGCCTATATGACCTGTACACGGCCCGGCCCTTGAGAAGATCGCTTGGTGAAGACTCGACTCATGAGAAAGTACGCGTATGGAGATCATCGAACAGGCGGGCCGGTGGGCCGAACCGGATGACACGGGCGCGACTTACGTCGAGCAGTTGGCTACAGGCGACCTCAGCATCGGCACCTACTCGCTGAGAGCAGGAGCAGTCGACGCCCAAAGTCCACACGGTGAAGACGAGGTCTACGTCGTGACCTCCGGACGAGCACGATTCACAAGCGGCGACCAGACGGTCGAAGCCTGCCCTGGCACGGTGCTGTTCGTACCGGCGCACGAAGAACACCGCTTCCACGACATCTCAGAGGACCTCACGCTGTTGGTCTTCTTCGGTCCCGCCTACGGCTCCCGCGCAAGCTGAATCTGGCAGCGGAGAGCGCTCGTGCGCGAGCTCGACGCTATAGCCCCGCGATCTCAGTGACGACCGCGGCGGCGGCCATGATCGCCACGATCGCCACCGTGACGGTGGCTACGGCGCGAAAGACCGGCCCGTTGGCGGCGTCGCCGAGCACGCTCTTGCGGTTGGCGAGGGTCAGGATGAAGCACAGCAGGACGGGCGTGATGATGCCGTTGAGGATCTGTGCGTTGATCAACAACCGTATGAGGCTGCCCGGCACGAGCGCCACACCAGCACCCAGCACGATCTCAAAGGTGAACAGCCCGAGGAAGAGCCGCGCTTCGCTGAAGCGACGGGACACGCTCGATTCGGTGCCGATCGCCTCGGCGATCGCGTATGACGTCGACAGCGGCACCACGGCAGCCGCGAGCGCGCTGGCGCCCAGTAGCCCGATCGCGAACAGCTGCTCGGCGAATCGCCCGGCGACCGGGCGCAGCGCGTTGGCTGCCTGTGCGGCGGAGTTCAGCGGTGCTCGGGTTGTGACGGCCGCCGCGGTGGCGACGATGATGAAGATGCTGATCAGGTCGGCGAAGATCGCACCGCTGATCGTGTCGATGCGCGTATCCGGATAGTCGGCCGGGCTGACGCCTCGATCCGCGACGGCGGCCGCGATATAGAACTGCATGTATGGAGTGATCGTGGTGCCGATCAACGCCACACCGAGCAGCAGGAAGTCGCGGTTGGCGAGGAAGTGCGGTATGACGAGGTCGGTGGCGGCACTGCCCCAGTGGGGACCGGCGAGGATCGCGGATATCGGGTAGGTGATGAACACCAGGCCGAGCACGAGAAAGATCCGCTCGGCGTAGCGATAGTTGCCCAGTACGACCAGCGCCCAGATCGTCAGTGCAGCGACCGGGACGCTGATATAGCGGCTGACGTGAAGCAGCTCCATCGCCGCCGCAATTCCGGCGAACTCGCTGACCACCAGGCCGGTGTTGGCGATCATCAGCAGGACGAGTGCGAACGCCGCGGTTCTGAGGCTGAACTGCTCACGGATCAGGGCTCCGAGTCCCTGCCCCGTGTAGGCACCCAGCCGAGCGCACATCTCCTGCACCACCACGAGTCCGACCGTGACCACCAGCATCACGAACAGAGTCCGGTAGCCGAACTGTGCTCCCGCCGACGCGTAGGTCACGATCCCGCCCGCGTCGTTGCCGGCGTTGGCAGCGATCAGCCCAGGTCCGAGGATCGCCAGCACAACGAACAGCCTGCGACGTCGCGGCGAGCCCGGGTGGACGGCCACTCCCGGCTGCGCCCTCTCAGTCTCCGCCGCGTGCCGGCGACTCACGGGCGCGCCAGGCGAAAGAGCTGGAAGTGGCCCTTCTCCGACACGAGCGCGTCGAGCACGTCGTCGGCCAGGATCCGGCCGAGCGGAACGCCGCCATCGTCGACGACGACCAGCGAAGCTGAGCGGTTCTCGATCAGCTGGACCGCAACTTCGGAGACGAGCGTGTCCGGCGTGACGGTTACCGGCCATGGAGGACCAACGAGCTCGGAAAGGCTTGTCGAGGGCTCTGCGAGGAGTAGCTCCAGTGCCGTGAGGTCGTCGAGCAGCCGCCCCTCGTGATCTATCACCACGATCCCGGGCAGGTCGACGGCGTGCTCTGAAAGCTTGCGAAGGCGCCCCGTCACCTCGGCCACGGTCTCATGCTCTTTGCAGGTGAGCAGGGTGCTGGTCATGACCCCGCCGGCGCGATCCTCGTCGTAACCCAACAGCCTGGCCAGGCGTGCGGATGCGTTTGGTGCCATCGCTGCGAGCAGCCTCTCGCGTTCCTCGCTGGAGAGATCGCGCAACGCATCCACGGCCTCATCGGGCTCCATCTCGGTCAGCAGCTCGGCGGCCAGCTCAGACGATGCGTCACGCAAGAGGCGTTGGACGTGTTCGGCGCCCATCTCCTCAACCGCGTCAGCCGCGGTTGAGCGGTCCAAGGCGTCAAGCAGTGACTGACGCTCGCCGCGTCCGAGGCTCTCCAGTAGACCCGCGAGCTCCGCCGGGCGCAACGCCTCCAGTGCCTTCGCCGGCTGCCGGAGCCGGACACCGCCAACGCGGCCTTCGTCGCCGATCGGTTGGATCGCCGCCCAGTCGATCACCCGGTCCGGGGTCGGGCGGATTCGGAACCGGGCCGGTCCGAGCCGACGCAGCAAGCTCGTGACGCTGACATCTACGCCGACCAATCTGATCTCGTCGCGAAGCGGCGCGAGCACCAGATCCGACGCACGGATGACTCGATGGCCGTCGACATCGATCAGTTCGTGATCCAACACGCTGCCGGCTAGCTCGACCTCTCCCGGGCGACGTTCAAACTCCTGTAGATCCAAGCGAGCGCTGGCAAGTCGCACCTCACCATGGGTCATTTCCGCAATCTGCGCCGCCTGCAACCAAAGGCGCCGACGACCCACCCGGATGATCAACCCCGTCACCGGCGGATAGAGCTCAGCCTCACCGATCGACGCGAAATTCACGACGATGTCCAGGAAGCGACCGACCTCCTGCCCCGCCTGATTGCGCACCGGACGACCGACGAGGCCCGCAAGGCTGACGAGCGCCTCGCGGACCGAGCGGGCGGTCAGGGCCCGCTCTGATCTCGCCTCGCGGCCACGCAACGACCACAAGCGGCCCCAGCGTGGGTGTGCATAAGTCTTCTCGGACACCCGCGACTCCGCCCCGACGCTTCGGGTCAGCCAACAGTCTGGTTGACCAACGACACGTAGCTGCGGCAGGGCTCGTTGCGCAGGCTCGGGCAAGGCGGCAGGCCGGTTGGGACGCTCACGCCAGGCACCACCGGCAGGATCAGGCTGGAAGGATCAGCCGGTGAGAGCTGCACCGAGACGGTCGAGGTGCCGCTCGGGTTGGTGTGCGCGAACGCCCACAGCGGCTGAGTGCCACCGGGCGCCGAGATAGTGACTCGGATCCGTGACCCCGCTCGGTAGACGTGACCTTCGTAGTACAGGGGGATCGTCACCTCCACGAAGCGACCGCTGGGCAGCGCTTGGACATCCTTGGCGCTGAGTCCCAGGACCGGTTCAAGCAGCGTGCTCTGGGCCGTCAGCTTGCGCTCATCGGCTCGGACCCAGCCGTTCTGCACGAACGTCTCGACGCCATCAGGCCGGACCTCGCTGACGGTCGCCTGCAGGTCGACGCTTGGCGTCGTCGCCTTCACCCAGACGTGCACCGCCCCGCCACCGATCACCGTCGTGTTCTGGGCCAGCGGGCCGCTGACGTAGGAGACCGCTGTCCCCGGGGGGTTCTGCTGCCAGTCCCAATCCCAATCGGCGGCGTCACCCCAGAGTCCACCGTCGCTGGTGTTTGCGGACGCGTAATCAGTGGCCGGCACCGCCTTGGGATTCCAGGTGAACACGTCCGTCTCCGGAGCAGCCGGTGGCGCTGAGCTCAGCGCGCCGGCGCTGCCGAAGTACCAGGTCTGCGCGACTGTGCCGGGTATCGGGAACTTCGAGAACGACTGATCGAAGCCCGGATACGGGTCACCCGGCGTCAGCTGCCCGGACGGATCCTC
Source organism: Solirubrobacterales bacterium (assembly GCA_003137075.1). GTDB lineage: Bacteria > Actinomycetota > Thermoleophilia > Solirubrobacterales > Solirubrobacteraceae > Palsa-465. The sequence goes on along the minus strand of PLES01000105.1, from coordinate 25,399 downwards.
ACCGGCGCCGTTGTCGAACAGCACCCGGACCTCCGGGATCTGCTCGTATGCGCTCAGCGCCGCCCGGTAGCTGGGAATCTGCTGGATCGGATCGGCCGGCAGCGCCAGACCGGAGATTCCGAAAGCCTGCTGGTAGATCAGCGGCGCCGCCACCTGCAGCAGGTAAGCGTTGGTCTGCGGCGCGCGGTGCGCGACGAACAGCGAGAGGAAGTCATACCAGCGGTCGAAGGTGTCCGGATCGAGCGAGTCGATGTGAGCACCGTTGGTGAAGGTGAACCACTTGTGCTGCGTCCCGGTGAAGTCCTGCGCGAGGTCAGCGCAGTGGCCCCCGGTCTGCTCGTCCTCCCACTGGCAGGCCATGAACACGGGCACCTTGACCTTGTGCACGAACGTGACCGGGTCCAACGGGTCGGCTGTCTTCGCCACATAGTGCGAGTTTTCGCTGATCAGCTTGGTGATGGACGGCGCCTCCCCGTGCAGGGCCTGGTTGGTGTTGCAGGTCTGGTCGTCGGCCTTGATGCGCTTGTAGGCCCAGGGCTGACCGGCTAAGGGCCCGGCGGGCTCAGCGGAGTTGGCACGGTCCTCCGCCCACGGAAGTGCGAAGCCGGTGTTGAGAATGCCGCCGGGATAGAGGGTCGTGATCGTCGAATCGATCGTTGACAGCGGCGAGATCGCCTCGAGTGCCGGCGGGTCGGTTTGGGCCGTGAACAGCTGGCTGATGGCGCCGTAGGAGACGCCGATCATGCCGACCTTGTGACCGAGGACCCAGGGCTGGTCGGCGATCGTCTGGATCACGTCGTAGCCGTCGAGGTTCTGCAACGCCTCGAAGTAGTTGAAGGCGCCGCCAGAGCAACCTGTGCCGCGCATGTTCACGTCGACCACCGCGAACCCCATCAGATTCGCGACCACGGCGATGCCGCTGTCAGGCCCGGCCGGATCGGCGTAGCCGTAGCCCGAATACTCGATCACCGTCGGGTACGGCGGTTTGGAGTAGCTGCTCGGCAGCGAGAGGCCATCCGGTAGCGAGGACAGGCCAGCGGGCCTGTCCGGTGGATGAACATAGATCGCCAGCTTGGTGCCGTCGCGAGTCGTCAGGTACTGGTAGCCGCTATCCGCGATGCGCTGGTGGTAGATGCTCGGATCCCACGGCGCGGCGGCGTCGCTGTGGACGGTGATCGCTGCAGACACCGCGTCGGTCGAGGCGATCCTCAGCCGGTACCCGCTTCCCGGTGAGACGTCCGTGAACAGCAGGCCGCCGAGAGCGTCGGCGCGTTTCACCCTCAGGGTCTTGCCCTTTGGCGATATCAGTGACACCTCGGCGTGTGGCGCGAGCCCGGTCGCGTAAACCTGCTCGGCGCTGCCGGAAACCTTCCACTGTGTGGTCGCCGCCTGCGCGGCAGGCACGACGCCGAGCGCGATGAGCAGCGAGGCAGCAACCGCGATTCTTCTTAGCAATGGCAACTGAGGGTCCACCAAACGTCTGTGCTTAGCGTTGATCCAGATTTCTGGACGGAACTCTAGGACCGCGAGGCCTTGTTGCGCTATGGCCGTGGTGAAAGAATTTCTCGATGGTGGCGCCTGGTACCTCACGCGAGCGGTTAGTGCAGCGGCTCAACGCTGCCTACGCCGGTGGGCTGATCAGCGACCAGACGCTGGTGCATCGGCTCGAGGAAGTCCTGCATCGCACGCTCGTCGATCCGACCCTGCTGGTCGGCGATCTGCAGCTGAGGCATCGCCGCGGAGGTCTGCAGGACCGCGTGTCGCGGTCGATGATCACCGTCGTGACCACACTCGAGAAGCTCTTTCAGGACGAGGCATCGGAGACGCTGCTCGCCTTGAACTGGGACGACCACATCGGCGAGCTGCTGATCGGTCGCAGCCTGAGCTGCGACGTGATGCTGGCCGACCCCACAGTCTCGGGGCGTCACGCGCGGCTGGTCTGCCGAGACGGCTGCTGGGTTCTGCAGGATCTTGCCTCGACCAATGGCAGCTATCTCAACGGTCGGCGCGTCGGGCGGTGCGAAATACGCCCCGGCGACCGCTTGGTGTTGGGCCAGACGCTGCTCCGCGTCGATTGACCTCCTGAAGCCGACTGTCACAGATCTGGGCCAGCGGGCACTCAATCAGTGATGGATGAGCCCCAGACAACGAGCGGCGATCTTGAACTGCTTCACGCAGCGCGCGAGCAGCCGGACGCCTTCGGCGAGTTCTATCGCCGCCATGCAGCGTCAGTCGAGCGCTGGATTCGCGCCCGCACGCCGGACATGACGATCGCCGCCGACCTCACCGCCGAGACGTTCGCTCAGGCTCTGGTGGGCCTCGGACGATTCCGCGGAGCCAGCGACGAAGCGGCTCGGGCGTGGATCTACGGGATCGCACGCAACCTCGTGCGCCGCTACCACCGTCGCGGACGGGTCGAGCTGGAGACCTGTCGCAGGCTCGGCCTCCACTTCGACCACGACCTTGACGAGCTCGCGGTGATCGAGTCGCAGATCGACGCTGAAATCCTCGCCTCTGAACTGTCTCGGGCCATGGACGCGCTGCCCGACACGCAACGACAAGCGCTGCAGCTGCGAGTCGTCGACGAGATGGACTACGGCGAAGCAGCCGCCCTGATGGGCACCAGTGAACAGAACGCTCGCATTCGCGTTTCGCGAGCCCTCAAAACCCTGTTGTTACGACTGCAAGGAACGACCCCGTGAATACCGACACCACCTTGCCTCCTCACCTGGAAGAGATCGGCCGCCAGCTCACGGCTGCGGCTCACGAGCTCCGAGCCGCACCCAGGTCCACGCGTCGCTCGCGGGGCCTGTTCGTCGTGGTCCCGGTGGCCGCTGCCGTTGCTGCCGCCGCGCTGCTGCTCAGCAGCGCGAATACGTCAGACCCGGGCGAGCGTGGTCAGGTGACACGGATCACCCATCCAACCGCCACGCAGGTGCTCGACCGGGCGGCATTTGCGGCGCTGCAAACGTCGCCGCTGACACCGCGCGCCAACCAGTTCGTCTACACGAAGGTTGGGGGCGGCGGCGGCCAGGTCTCGCAGTCATGGATGTCGGTCGACGGGACCCGCAACAGCCTGATCTTGCAGTCCCCCACGTCGAAGCCGACCCGTCTCCCGGGCTGCGCCGATTCTGGCTGCACGCCGCAGCCGGCGTACTTTCCGGAAATGCCCACGACTCCCGGCGCAATGCTGCCGTACCTCGAGAAGACCCAAAGAGTGCGCCTGGACGACATCAATGACCTCGCCAAGACGGTCGGCTTCATGCTCGACACCGACTATCTGTTGCCGGCCCAGCAGAGCGCGCTCTATCAGTTCCTCGCGAATACACCCGGGCTTACGGTCGCTCAGTCCGTGGAAGACGTCGCCGGACGCCCAGGAGTCGGTGTCGAGTGGTCGTACCTAGGAAGTTCCGGGATGTTGATCTTCAACGCAAGCAGCTACCAATACCTCGGCCTCACGACTCGCGGGATCAACGGCGACATCGGTGGCGTTGCGCTGCTGCAAACCGCGATCGTCAACGCTGCCGGTGAGCAACCGACCCAGGACCAACAGCCGGCGGCCCCCGGGGGCCAGGCCTAAACGCAACGGTCATGCAGCGTCCATCGGCTCGTCGCTGACGACTCAAATGTTCGCGCAGGGTTGGCGCAGCCGCAGAACCAAGGTCTGACTACGCTGCACGCATGGGAGTTGTTGTGAGACGCGCCGTGGTTGATGACGCGGCAGGCATCGCGGCCGCTCACGCCGCGGCACGCCTCGTGGCCTATCGCGACTTCCTTGGTCATGAGCTGCTGAGCGGCACCTTCAGTGCGGACAAGACAGCGATATGGCGAGCGCGGCTCGCAGCCGAGCCGCCCCCTGTCGTGTTCGTGGCGATCCGGGACGCGCAGGTGGTCGGGTACTGCATGGTTCTAACCCCCAGCGAAGACGAGGACAGCGGCGGGGTGGTTGCGGAGCTGACCAGGATGAGTGTGATCCCCGATGCGTGGCGCTCCGGCGTCGGCACCGCGCTCGTCAGCGAGTCGCTCAGCTTCCTGCAGCAGAGTGGCTGGGCCACCGCGTCGCTCTGGGTTCTGGAACAGAACGCCCGCGCGAGATCTTTCTACGCGGGGATCGGCTTTCAACTCGACGGCGCCGAGACGGTCGATCCGTGGAGCGGTCAACTCCAAGTGCGGATGCGCCTTGAGTTGACCGACGCGACTTAGACGCCTCGGCAGGGCAAGGTGTCACAAAGGCCGGGGTCAGTCGGCAGCCGCGAGGTACTACCGCAACCGTTTAGCCTGGATGGATGAAGCTGCGGACCGCGGAGACTCTGGCTTTCATGCTTGGTACCTGGGACCTGGAACGCGTGATCGAGGACTACCGCTCGCGGACTGACGGCCTCTTCAGAGGCAGCGGCACGCTCGTACAGAACGAAGCCGCAAGCGCCGAGTCGCGCCGCGAGTCTGCTCTCTATCAGGAGTCAGGCGAACTGCGCTTCGGGACCCAGGTGACGCGCGCGTCGCGCAGCCTGATCTACGAGCGCTTGCCGGACGCCTCAGTGATGCTGCATTTCGCCGACGGCAAACCGTTCGTCGACCTCAACCTTGAGAGCGGCGACTGGCGCGGCGTTCACCACTGTGTCGACGACCTCTACGAAATGACCACGACGGTCCGCTCGGCGAGCATCGTCGAGGAGCGCTGGCGCGTTACCGGTCCCAGCAAGGACTANNCATAACTCACCGAAATCCGGCGCTCAGTCTGCCTTTAGCTCGCCGCGTAGGGTCTCTGTCAAGTGACGGAGCTAACGCGTCAAGAGGGTTTCGAGCGTCGCCAGGAGCGGCTGCGCTCGCTGGCCGGCGTCGCATGCTGGTGCGCGCTCGCCCTGTCGATCATCGCCTACGCCGTGATTTCGGCGACGGTCTTCCACCAGCCGTTTCACGTCGGGCTGCGCCAGCTTCGGTACTTCGACCTGCGCATCTACCGTGGTGCTGTCGAACGGATCCTGCACGCCCGTCCGCTTTACGGCCTCCCGATAGCAAGGCACCTTGGTTTCACCTACCCGCCGACCACGGCGATCGCGCTGCTGCCCTTGGGGTTCGCGTCGATCAGAGTCGACGAGTGGGGGTTCACCGCCCTCAACCTCGTCCTGCTGCTCTGGACTCTGCGCCGGACCGTCCTGATCTGGAGGTCCTCCAACTGGGGTACCGGTGGCCGCTTGCTGACCGGACTGAATGACTGGGCGATTGCCGCCGGCGCCGCCGCACTCGCGCTCTGGCTGGAGCCGGTGACAACGACGCTCGGGTATGGGCAGCTCGATCTGATCATCACGGCGTTGGTGGTGTTCGACCTCAGCCGCTCGGACACGACGCGGACCAAGGGTGTCGGGATCGGTCTCGCGGCCGGCCTGAAGCTGACGCCGCTGATCTTCATCCCCTACCTCTTGCTCTCGGGCCGGCGACGCGCGGCGCTGTGGTCGGTATCCGCATTTCTTGGAACGGCCGTCCTTTCACTGTCAGCGGCCGGCGGCGACACGATCCGCTACTGGACCAAGGTGATCTTCGATACCCGCGTCGTCGGCCGCGTCTCTGATGCCTCGAACCAGTCACTGCAGGGCGCTGCGGCTCGACTTCTCGATGTCCACTCCCCCGGCGCCTTCGCGATGCTGCTGATCGCATTGGTGACCGTTGCGACGGTCGGCTTAGCGGCGCTGGCCAGCAGGCGAGGTGACGACGCAACCGGGTTTTGGCTCTGCGCGGTGGCCTCACTACTTGCCTCGCCGATCTCCTGGACCCATCACTGGGCACTGGTCGTACCGGCGCTGCTGCTGCTGGTGCTGAGCGCTCACGAGCAGCGCTCAAGACGGCTTGCGTTCGCCGCGCTACTGGTAGCGGCAGCCGGCTACTCCTACCTGCCGGAGCTACTCGAGGGTCCACGCCCGCGCTCGCCTCACGGTCTTTGGGCGATGCTCGCCTCGGACAGTTACGTGATTTTCGGGCTAGCCGCGATCCTGCTGGCCGGATTCGCGATGATGCGCCACCGCCAGGATCAGCTGGGGATGGAACCGGTGAGCAGGCCAGATGCAGAGGAGGATCGCGCCGTCCTCGTTGGCGCCTGAGCGTCCCTAAGCTTGGGCCTTAGGTGTCCGAGCTACCTCAGACTGACGCGGTCGTACAGCAGGTCCGCGGCTGGCTGGCTCGCGCCCGAACGTTCCCGACCGACGCTGGCGCAGAACGGCTCGCGGCGATGCTCGCGGACCCGCAGGGTCTGGCCTTCACGGTCGCGTTCATCGATGGCGTGATTCGCCCCGAGGACCAGCGCGTCGCGGGCGCCAACCTGAGGCGTCTGGCACAGCGCCCGCCGGCCTTCCTGCCCGCGCATCTGCGCGCGGCGCTGGGCGCCGGCGCGATCGGGGCCACGGCGCTGCCCCAGGTGACGATCCCACTGACGCGACGGGTGCTGCGAGGGCTGGTCGATCACCTTGTGATCGACGCCACCGACGCGCGTCTTGGCCCCGCGATCGCCCGGCTGAGCGCCGACGGCACGAAGCTGAACCTCAACCTGCTCGGCGAGGCGGTGCTTGGACGGGCCGAAGCCGACCGCCGGCTTGAGCGGACCCGGCAGCTGCTTGAGCGCGAGGACGTCGACTACGTCTCGATCAAGGTCTCGGCAGCCGTTGCGCCGCACGCGGCCTGGGCGTTCGCGGAGGCCGTGAGCGAGATTGAGCAGCGGCTGTTGCCGCTGCTCAATCTCGCTGCCCGCCGCGGCACCTTCATCAACCTCGACATGGAGGAGTACCGCGACCTCGAACTCACGCTCGCCGTATTCATGCGCCTGCTCGACCGCGAGGAGCTGCTGCAGCTCGAGGCCGGGATCGTGCTGCAGGCCTACCTGCCCGATGCACTCGCGGCGATGATGTCGATGCAGCAGTGGTCGGCCGCCCGCCGAGCTCGCGGCGGCGCCAGTATCAAGGTGCGGCTGGTGAAGGGCGCGAATCTCGCGATGGAGCGGGTCGACGCTGAGATCCACGGCTGGCCGCTCGCCACCTGGCCGAGCAAGCGCGAGTCCGATACCAACTACAAGCGCGTGCTGGCGTACGCGATGACCCCTGGGCACACCGACAACGTCCGTCTCGGGATCGCCAGCCACAACCTCTTTGACGTCGCCTTCGCCTGGCTGCTGGCCGAGCGACGAGGCGTCACCGGCGCCGTCGAGTTCGAGATGCTGCTGGGCATGGCCAGCGCCGAGGCGCAGGCCGTCAGCGAAACCGTCGGACCACTGCGTCTCTACACCCCGGTCGTGCATCCGGCCGAGTTCGACGTCGCGATCGCTTACCTGATCCGCCGGCTCGAGGAGCTCGCCAGCGACGAGAACTACCTTTCGGCGGCCTTCACGCTCGCCGAGGACTCCGCGCTCTTCAAGCGCGAGAGTGATCGCTTTCTGGCTTCCTACGCGGAGCTGGAGGCACTCGAGCGGGCCGGTGCAGCCGTTCCCACCCCGTACCGAAACCAGGACCGCCGCACGCTCACAAGCGACGCCGCGCCCGCGCAGGACGAGCCCGCGGTAGGCGGGTTCGCCAACGCCCCTGACAGCGATCCGTCGACCGCCGCGAACCGCGCCTGGGCAGACCGAACCGTCAAGCGAATTCCCAACTCGACGCTTGGCTCGGAGCTGGTGGAGGCCGCAACCGTCACCAGCGCCGAACAGCTCGAGGGTGAGATCGCCGCCGCTGCCGGGTCGGGCGCCGAGTGGGGCGCGTTGCCCGCTCGCCAGCGCGCCGCGATCCTGCGACGGGTCGCCGTCGAGCTCGAACGCCGCCGCGGCGCGCTGATCGAGGTGATGGGCGCCGAGTGCGGCAAGACCTTCGACCAAGCCGACCCCGAGGTCTCAGAGGCCGTCGACTTCGCCAACTACTACGCAGATCTGGCCGAGGGCCTCGACACGATCGATGGTGCGACCCTGGTGCCGGTCTCGCTGACGCTGGTCGCCTCGCCTTGGAACTTCCCGGTCGCGATCCCAGCCGGGACGACGCTCGGGCCGCTGGCGGCCGGATCGGCCGTGCTGCTCAAGCCGGCTCCACAAGCCCCTCGCTGCGCGGCGATGGTGGCCGAGGCACTCTGGGCCGGAGGCGTCCCGCGGGCGGCGCTGCGGCTGATCAACGTCGACGAGGGAGAACTCGGCCGCGCCTTGATCAGCGACCCGCGGATCGGCCGGGTCGTGCTCACCGGCGCCTACGAGACCGCCGCGCTCTTCCGCTCCTGGCGCCCCGATCTGCCGCTGTTGGCAGAGACCAGCGGCAAGAACGCGATCGTCGTGACCCCGAGCGCCGACCCCGAGCTCGCGGTTCGTGATCTCGTCAGTTCGGCCTTCGGACACGCCGGCCAGAAATGCTCGGCGGCGTCGCTGGCGATCCTGGTCGGTTCGGTCGCACGCTCCCCGCGCTTCCGCCGCCAGCTGGTTGACGCGGTCACTTCACTCGAGGTCGCGTACCCGTCCGAACCACGCGCGCAGCTCGGGCCGCTGATCGAGCCGGCCTCCGGAAAGCTGTTGCGGGCGCTGACGACGCTCGCGCCCGGCGAGCACTGGCTGGTCGAGCCAAGGCAACTCGATGCGAGCGGCCGGCTCTGGTCGCCCGGGGTCAAGACCGGCGTCGCGCCCGGCTCCGAGTTCCACATGGTCGAGTACTTCGGGCCGGTCCTCGGGCTGATCGCCGCCCGGGACCTGGAGCACGCGATCAGCATCCAGAACCAGGTCCCGTACGGGCTCACAGCCGGCCTGCATTCGCTCGACGCGCAGGAGGTCTCGCGCTGGCTCGGCCGCGTTGAGGCCGGGAACCTCTACGTCAACCGAGCGATCACCGGAGCAATCGTGCGCCGGCAACCGTTCGGCGGGTGGAAACGCTCGGCGGTCGGCGCCGGCACCAAAGCCGGCGGCCCCAACTACCTGGTCGGCCTCAGCGACTGGCGCACCCGTCCCAGCGAGGCGGTTGCCCTGCTCGGCCCGCTGGCCGAGCAGGCACTGGCAGCGGCGCGGCGATCCGGGCTCAGCGATCCTTGGTTGGAGCGTGCGCTGCGCAGCGACGCCGAGGCGATGGCCGGTGAGTTCGCCCTGAGCCGCGATGCGAGCGGCTTGCAGACCGAGCGCAACCTGCTGCGCTATCTGCCGATGCCGGTTGAGATCCGCAGTGCCGACGGCGATCTGGCCGCGTTGCTACGGGTGTCGGTGGCCGGCGTACTCGCCGGCGCGCGAGTAACTGTCTCGGCCCCACAAGGACTCCCCGACCCGATCGGGCAGCTGCTTGCAAGCTGGCGCGTGCCGGTCACGATCGAATCGCAGGTTCGCTGGCTGGCGGACCTACCCGCCCACCAGGCAGGCCGCATCAGGCTGCTTGGAGCCTCCGCGAGCGCCGCCCTAAGGGCCGCCGGCGGACGTCCAGACCTGGCTATCTACGACCACCCCGCGACGGAAAGCGGTCGCATTGAGCTGCTGCCGTTCCTGCACGAGCAGGCGCTCAGCATCTGCGCACACCGCTTCGGGACGCCGACGCCAGGCATCGGCCGAACGCTCTAGCGGGCACGGTCAAACGGCCCTCGAGATCGGCGACGAAATCGTCCGTGCGATTTAATCTGCACAAAGTCAACTCATTTTATGGAGATGATGTAATCTTCCGCCGAACCGGACCCTGCGGGCGGCGTTCTCCTCTCCGCCGCCCGCAGGAGATGGAGAGACCATGAGCACCAAGACAACACACCGCACAGGCACAACCACGTCTGGTGACGTGGAGCTCTTCTACCGGCGCTTCGGGCATCCCGGCGAGACCCCCGTGCTGATCCTGCACGGCGCGAACTACTACGACTCGCACGACTGGATAGAGGTCGCGCACGAGCTATCGGACGACCGCAGCGTCGTCGCCTTTGACGCGCGCGGCTTTGGCAAGTCGACCTGGAGCCCGAACCACGACTACTCGCTCGACGCCCATCTGAGGGATGTCGCCAACACGCTCAACCATCTCGGCTGGGGCCGGGCGATCATGCTCGGCCACTCCAGGGGTGGCGCGCTCGCGCTGCGTTTCGCGGCTGAGCATCCAGAGCGAGTCGCCGGCCTCGTATTGGTCGACTACTCCCCCGGCCACCAGCCGCGCCAACCGCTCCGGTCACACCGCGGCGAGACCGTGACGAGCGCGCCCATGTTCGCGACGCTCGCCGACGCATTGGCTGCCAGCAGCCGCGACCCACGCTCGCTCGACTCACCATCAAAGCGCTCGCGGCTGGAGGCGATCTTCGCGCGTCGCGGCAACAGCTGGGTCAACGTCGTGCGTGACCCCGCGTATACCAGCAGCCGCCCAGCCGACTGGCCAGATTGGACGCCGACCTACGGTCCCCGCGACCCCTGGGACGCGCTTGCGTCTGTGAGCGCGCCGCTGTTCGTCGTGCGAGCGAGACGGTCGGCCGTTTACGACGACGAGACGCTGGAGCGGGTCTGCTCGCTTTCAGTCGACGCGACCGTCGCGCAGCTTGATTGCGGCCACGACGTTGCGGGCGAGGCGCCGGCCGAACTGGCCGACGCGATACGCGGGTTCCTGCCTTGGGTTTGACAGCTTGAAGCCTGTCAGCGGCGACCGCCGGTGACCCACCATTTGGAAGGTCTGTTGACCCATCAACTAGACTCGATTACATGTCAGTCGCAATTGAGACCTCCCGCCTGGAAGGCATCCCGCTCGACGCGTGGCGGAGTTATCTACAGAGCCACGCCGCGATCGTTCGTGAACTCGACGCCGAACTCGTCGCCGCACACGGGATGACGACCCGGGACTACGAGGTGCTGCTGTACCTAGCGCAGGCCGACAATATGAAGTTGCCGATGTCAGCGCTCTCCGAGCGTACGATGCTGACGCGCTCAGGTATCACGCGGCTGGTCGACGGTCTTGTCGACTGCGGCATGATCGAGCGGGTCTCCTGTGACAGCGACGCTCGCGTCTCATACGCGAAGCTCACCGCAGACGGCTACGAGAAGCTTCGCCAAGCCGGCTGCACTCACGTGAAGAGCATCGAGCGCCTCTTCCTGGCGCACTTCACCGCCGCAGAGGTGGAGCAGCTGTCGAGCCTGCTCAGCCGCCTCCCCGGCGCGCGCCTCGAAGTCGCCTGCAGCGTCAGCTGACCGTTACAGCGTCAGCTGATCCTCTCGGCGCCGGCTGATCTCCCCTTTCACCTCGTGGCGTGTTGCGCGGGCAAATCTTTAAGTTGACAGATCAACCATTGAGTGTAAGCTAGTGATAGTTGTTAGCTCAATTACTAGGAGAATAAGACCATGAGCACCACCGCACCTGACGCCGTCGCAGCCGGCACCTACAACATCGACGCTTCGCACTCGAACGTCGGCTTTGCCGTCAAGCACATGGGGATCGCGACCGTTCGCGGCTCCTTCAAGAAGTTCGAGGGCACCGTTGAGGTCGGCTCAGAGCTGACCCTTCAGGGCACCGTTGAGGTCTCGAGCGTCGACACCGGCGACGAGAACCGTGACGGGCACCTGCAGAGCCCGGAGTTCTTTGACTCGGCCCAGTTCCCGCAGATCACCTTCAAGTCGACTGGTACCCAGGCCACTGCCGACGGCAAGCTCACGCTCAACGGCGAGATCACGATCAAGGGCACGACGAAGCCAATTGAGCTCGTCGGCGAGATCGCTGAGAACGGCGAGGACCCGTGGGGCAACCAGCGCGTCGGCTTCGAGGTCGAGGGCAAGATCGACCGTCGCGAGTTTGACCTCGTCTGGAACCAGACGCTGCCGAACGGCAACCTACTCGTAGCCCACGACGTCAAGCTGGTCGTCAGCGTTTCCGCGGTCAAGGCTGCCTAAGTGACACGCATCCTCGCAATCTCCGGCAGTCTGCGCAGGCTCTCCCATAACACGGGCTTGCTGCGGGCCGCCGCAGAGCAGGCCCCGGAGGGCATCACCATCGAGCTCTATGAAGACCTCGAGTCGCTGCCGCCTTTCAATGAGGACCGCGAAAGCGATCCGGGGCCTGTAGTCGAGGAGATGCGCCGCCGCGTACGCGAGGCGGACGCACTGTTGTTCTCGACCCCCGAGTACAACACGACGATGCCGGGGCAGCTCAAGCACCTGGTCGACTGGGGCTCACGCCCCTACGGCCCGGAGGCAGCCCTCTACGGCAAGCCCGCCGCCGTGATCGGGGCGAGCAAGACCGACTACGGAGCACTCTGGGCGCAGGACCACCTGCGCAAGGCGCTTGCGCTCGCAGGCGCGCGCGTCACAGAGGTCGACCTGCCAGTCGGGCAGGCGCACCAGAAGTTCGATGAGACCGGCAAGCTGACCGATCAAGAGACGATCGATCAGCTTGAGCAGGTCATCACCGCGATCGTGGCCCACCACGGTTCGCTAGTCACCAGCTGAACAAGCTACGAACCTCTTGGAGTTCCGCTCGAGGGGCGTCCAGGGCCAGCGGCGCTAACCTAGCTCACCCTGGCGACGTGGCGGAGTGGCTACGCAGCGGCCTGCAAAGCCGTGTACACCGGTTCAAATCCGGTCGTCGCCTTCGCAAAAGCCCTGCTAATGGGGTCATTTCCCTGAGATTGTGGTTTCGGGCGTGTCCCCAGCGTGTCCCGAAAGTTCGTCGAATTCCGAGAATCGCGGGACGATCCACTCCATATGCCGCGGCTCACACGCTGCAGATCGGCACTTTGGCCTCGTAGCCCCGGCGATCGTGTCGCGACTGCTTTTAGCCGCGCAAGGCAAGAGGCGACGGTCCAGTCCCGACGTCGCGTAGCCTGCCAGCTATGGGCATGCGAACAGCCTTGCAGGATGTCCGGTAGGTCTTCCGGCCGCCGCCCCGAGCGGCCGCTCGGTGGTCTGATCGCCAGTTTGAGCAAGGATCAGCTGCGTGAGGTTGTGAGCGTGGCGGCCGACGCGAGTCCGGAGGTGGAGCGGACGGTGCGGCTGATCGCAGCGCGGGCGGCTGGTGATATTGGTCAGCTCCGTGCTGAGGTGGATCGTGCGCTGAGAACGCGCCGGTTCCTGGACTACCGCGCAGGCCTGGATTGGGCGCGCGCGACAAGGCCGGTGGTGACGGAGCTCGAGCGCTCGGTCGACGCCGAACCATCACGAGAGCTTGTTGAACTGCTCGAGCGAGCGGTCGCCCATGTGGTTCGAGTGATCCTCAACACCGATGATTCGTCCGGGGTGATCGGCGATGTCGCACGTGATCTGCTGGACCTTCACGCTAAAGCTTGCGATGCCGGCGTGGCCGACCCCACGAGACTGGCACGCTGGATGTTCCGATTTCGCTTCGCTGACCAGGATTTCTTCGAGGCCGACCCGGTCCGCTACGCCAAGGCGCTCGGCGAGCCCGGATTGACGGAGTACCGCACGCTCCTGTCGGAGTACGACGGTTCGGAAGCGTTCGCGGCTCGGTACGCCCGCCAGCGGCTGGCAGTGCTCGACGGTGACCGTGAAGAGATCATCAAACAGCACGGAGGTAAGCTGGCCGCCCCCTACGACTTCATTCGGGTAGCCGAGGCCATGGCGGAGATCGGTGACGACGAGGCGGTCCTGGAATGGTCCGAGCGCGGGATCGAGCAGACCAGCGGCTGGCAGGTCGCGCAACTCTACGACTTCGCCTGCGCAGCGCACACCAGACGCGGCGAGCCGGTTCAGGTGCTCGCGCTTCGACGCGCCGAGCATCAGCGCACGCCATCGCTCTCAAGCTACAGCTCACTCAGGGAGGCGGCGCTGGAGCTCTCCGCTTGGCCGATCGAACAACCCGCCGCCCGAGCCGCGCTGGAGCAGCGCGATACGAGAGGCTTCATCGAGGCGCTGCTCGGCGATGACGACATAGACCTCGCCTGGGACATAGCCACCAACACGCCCGCCGAAACGGTCGGGCAGCACCTCTGGATGCGACTCGCACAACGACGCGAACCGCAGAGCCCTGCTGACGCGCTCACCGTCTACCAGCGCGTCGCCGACGAGGTTCTCGACGAGCGAGCAGACCGTGCCACCTACCAAACCGCAGCCAAAATTCTGAAGACGGCGCGCAACGCGGCCGACGCCGCCGGAATGCAGAACCAGTTCCAGGCTCACCTTGCGCAACTACGCGAGCAATACCGGCGGCGCCCATCCCTCATCGAGATCCTGAACAAAGCCGGCCTCTCCTAGCGGGCTGGGATGCCCCGGATCCGCGCAACGCAAGTCTCTCGGCGAGGTCTCCAAGACGCCCGTCGCATGCGCAATGCAGGTGCCATCGTCTGAGCCGGGGTGGCAACGGGATTGTCTCCGCCCGCCGAGCTGAGGACTGGATGGATGCATGAGGCGCTCGTGTGGGTACGACCTGTTTGTATGGCGCCGATTTCTGGACCGTTGTTGCCCGGCCGCTTACGATCATCGCCATGCCAGCAGTGCCCGGAGAGAACGTTCCGCGGGGCATCACCCCCGAACAGGCAGCGCCTGTCAAGCCTTCGCCTGACGTGGCCGAGACTCCTGACCAGGCGCGCGAGATCGACTACGGCGTTAGGGCGTCGATCGCCGGCATATGGCTGATGACCGCATCCAGCGTTCCGGTGTCCGTCTTCGCGATCCTGTCGTCGCACGCCACACTAATCCTGCTTGTGGCTCCGGCCGGTCTGCTCATCGCCGCGATCGGCCTGCACATATACCTGCGCCGCTCTCAGCGCCGACGGTTGGCCAACTTCATCAACCCGATCAACGGCGAGCTTGAAATCCCCGGGGGTCGGCGTGAGCTGAAACTGCGCAACCCGATCCGCCGGAAGCATTCTTGATGGAAGCGACAGCGACGACCAAAACGGCCGTTGACCGTCCCGAGACAGCCGCGATGCTGGCCTCAGCACGCAGGTCGGTACGCCTGCTCTTACTCGGCGGAGCTGCACTGTTCGTCGCGGGGGTGAGCATTGCGATCACGGAAGGCAAGAGCTCATACGGGAGCGCAGGCAACGGCCCCGCGTACCTGATCGGTGGGGGACTCGGGCTGCTGCTGATCGTCGCGCCGATCATGCACCACATCAACGGCGTCTCACGGCGGATGCTGCAGCGCACCGACTGGGAGGTCTGGCACTGCACCGTCAAGGGCAGGCTGCTGAAACTGAGTAGAGAGAACGGCGGCACTCCTGAGATGGCCGTCAAATTCAGCGCCTGGTTCGGTCGCAGGAACTCAGCTCCGGCAGCGCGCCGAAACGGTGTGGTGTGGCTCGCTCGCGTTCCCAGTGAGCAGCAAGTCGTGATCGCGCAGCCCGGGCCGAAGGCACCAGCGCTAGGCAGCCTGGTCTCGCTATAGCTACTCGACAGCTCACTCTCGCTGCCTTTCGCAATCCGCGCAAGGGGGTATCTATTTGAGTCAGGTTGAGGTTCGCCAGGGTCGCTCGATGGCGGGTGTTGATGGGGATCGGATCGGCAGTGTTGGTCGTGCGCGCCCGGGGCGCGGGTTGACGATCAGGCTGCGGTATGTGATCGGGTCGGTCAGGACGGCCTGCTCGAGCAACCGGTAGAACAGCAGGCCGCGACGGCGGGACTGGCGTCGGTTGAAGCGGAACGTGAACTCGTTGAGGTACGCGTCGAGGTGCTCGGGGCCGATCGAGCCCTGGTGGGTGCCGAGCATCCAACGCTTGAGCAGGCTCGCGACGCGATGGACGCCCGGCATCAGGACATGGGCGGGATCGTGCTGGCCGCGCATAATCGTCCGCTCGTGCTCGTAGGGAGTTCTGCGCCGGCCCCCACGTGGCTAACACCCGCGAGGCCGGACACTTCCGCATCCTCAAGCAGGAGTCCTCGGGCGCTGGTGTCCGTCGAATCCGCGCAACTGTCGACTGACTTCCCACGCGTCGTCCCACTCAATAGGCAAAAGTGATCGCCAGCGCAGCCGGGGCTCGGACCATCGCTCTTGCGAAACGGTGGTCCGAACCTCACGATCGCATCGCGGGCGCTCTGCCACGATTGCGTTTGCCGCGGGCAAAGGAAGGCTGGCTGTCGCGAAGCCCACAGACCTGTCCGGACGGCAAAGCAAGGCTCTCGACCTGGTTATACTTTTGGTATGAAGACGGCGGTGTCGATCCCTGATGACCTGTTCCGGCGAGCCGATGCATACGCCAACAGATCCGGCAAGAGTCGCAGCGAGCTGTACCGCGAGGCGCTGGACGACTACCTGGCACGCCGTGACCCGCAGGCGATCACCGAAGCGCTCAACGCCCTGGCAGACGACTTGGCCGACGATCACCAAGGCTTTGTTGAGCAGGCCGCGCGAGGGGTGCTCGAGCGCAGCGAATGGTGATCGCCCAGGGCGATGTCTGCTGGGCGTCGCTTGATGAGCCGATCGGATCGGGGCCGGGGTTTCGGCGGCCGGTCATCATCGTGCAGGGAGACGCGTTCAACGCCAGCCGGATCGCGACCGTCGTGGTCGTTCCCTTGACCAGTAACCAGCGGCTTGCCGCAGCCCCAGGGAACGTCTTGTTGCCCGCAGCCGCGACTGGCCTGCCGCAAGACTCTGTCGCGAACGTCTCGCAGATCGTCGCTATCGACCGTGAGCTGCTGACCGAGCGTGTCGGGAAAGTCAGCGACACCCACCTTGATCGGATCCTGGCCGGAATTGACGTTGCTCTCGGACGGGCGTAGCCACAAGTTCAACAGCACCCGAGAACCCTTGTGTCCGCGCGTTGCGAGACTCGTCGCACAGGATCCAAGATGCCTGTGTTGGTAGCGATGCGGGGATTCGGGCCTGGCGATGATCGGCGGTGTCAACCGATCAGGGATTCGGTGAGGTCCCATAGGCGCGCAGCGTTCTCGGGGTTGAGCGCATACCCAGCGACGCCGGACACCGTGGTCTCGGCGGGGAACTCGGGCGGCAGCTGGCGCGCCTCGTTGCAGTCCTCGAAGTAGCGCCCGCCGATACCGTCAAGCAGCGGCGAGGTGGCAACTAACACGCTCGTTGCTGCGCCCTGTTCACGGGTCTTGATCCCCGGTCCGCCCGCCGCGGCCTGCCGCTCGCGGATGCCACCCCAGACTCGGTCGAGCTCCTCGGGCGTCATATGCCTCGACAGGTTCGTGTCGAAGATCGCTCCCGGGTGCACGGCATTGGCAGTGATGCCCTCGGATGACCAGCGTCGGTGGGCCTCGACCGCGAACAGGCTGTTTGCGGTTTTGGACTGGCCGTACGCCACCGCGCCGTCATAGGGGCGAGCGGTGAAGAACGGGTCCTCGAACACCATCGGTGAGCGCAGATGGCCGCGCGAGCTGAGCGACACGACCCGCGCCTCACGGCCGTCCTGCGCGCCAGCCTTCAACGCGTCGTGCAGTCCAACGGTCAGCGCGAAATGACCGATGTGGTTGATCGCGAACTGCCGCTCCCAGCCGCGCTCGACGAGTTCGAGGGTAGGGATCCGCATCACACCCGCGTTGTTGATCAGCAGGTGCAACGGCCCGTCCCAGGCCGCAAGAAACGCATCGACCGACGCGAGGTCAGCGAGGTCAAGCAGGCCAACGCGCAGAGCTCCGCCGGTAGCCGCCTGGAGCTCAACGGCGGTGCGCTCGCCCGCGACGGGATCGCGGACCGCGAGCGTCACCTCGGCACCCACAGCAACAAGTGCACGCGCGGTCTCGATCCCGATACCCGACGAGGCGCCGGTCACGATCGCACGTGTGCCGGTGAGGTCGATGCCCTCAACGACGTCCCAGATTGTGGACCCCGCGTCAAAGCCGGTCTGAATTACGGTGTGCTTATTCATGTGCCGCAGTGTGGAACCGACGCGCGCGGCGTACCAGAGATCTGATGATCCTGGTAGTGATACGCCCAGGATGAGCGCGCGGACTCGTCGTATCGTTTCAACGGTGTCCGCGACGAATGCGATCGGCGAGTACCTCCGGGCCCGGCGCGAGCTCACGCGTCCCCAGGACGCCGGCCTGCGCGACTTCGGGCGGCGCCGCACCCCGGGCCTGCGGCGCGAGGAGGTGGCGATGCTCGCCGGGGTCAGCGCCGACTATTACATCCGCCTCGAGCAGGGACGTGATCAGCATCCCTCGCCGCAGGTGCTCGACGCACTCGCGCGGGCGCTACAGCTCGACGAGGATGCAACCGCCCACCTGCATACGCTGGCCGCACCACGCCCGCGTTCGCGGTCGCGCCGAACGACGAAACCCGAACGCGTGCCAGAGCCAATCGAGCAGCTGATCATGTCCTGGACAACAACGCCCGCCTATGTCTTTGGCCGGTATCTCGACGTGCTCGCCGCCAACCGGCTCGCGACGGCGATCGCGCCGTGGTTCGCGGTCGGCGAAAACCTCGTCAGGGGCGCCTTCCTCGACCCGCGGCGGCGGGAGCTGAAGCCCGACTGGGAGCGGGCACTCGCGAGCACGGTCGCCGCCCTGCGTGCCAACGTCGGCCAAGAGGTCGACGACCGTCGGTTGACCGAGCTCGTCGGCGAGCTGTCGCTGCGCAGCGAGCGCTTCCGCCAGCTGTGGGCCCGCCACGACGTCCGACCGAAGGGTAGTGGCACGACCACGATCGACCATCCCCAGGTCGGAAGGCTCGAGCTGACCTACATAAAGCTCCCGATCCCCGACACCGATCGCCAAACGCTGTCGATCTACCATGCCGCACCCGGCAGCCCGAGCGCTCAGTCGCTCGCGCTGCTCGCAACGACCACCGTCCCCGAGCGCGAGCCCGAACGAACCCTCAACCCCCGCCAGGACCCGACCACGACCGAGCCGACCACCGCCGAATAACACCCGACACCAGGGCTCGTTGAGCACGCATCCGCGCAAGCGACTCGCCATCACGATCGTTGGTCGCACGCAGAACCGGGCGACCACCGGCTATCCGGAACGCGTCGTCGGACCCCGAGAATCACCAGCCCCAAGCGCGAGAGCGTCGAGATGCCCCCACAAGCGATCAACCGGTTGCGTTGGCACCTGGTGCAGATCGCCCCGGAGGCCGAAGCGGAGATCCGACCGGCTGGACTGATCGGCCCAAATCGCGGCGACGCTCGCGAAGTACGACCTGTGGGCGAGTGAGCTGGTAACGGGTTGAGTTCCGCCGCCTCGCGGCGCGCGAGTCGCTGGTCAACCAAGCGGAACTACTGCTCGCCGACGTCAACTTAGTCGAGTTGAACGCCTCCAGTTTGAAGCGCGCCAGCAGCATCCCGCCAATGACTCGGACGCTCGATGCGATTCATCTTGACGCTGCAGTGGGGCTGCACAACCAAGGGACGATCGACGCCGTGCTGACGTTCGACAAGCAGCTCACGGAAGGCTGCGCACACCGCCCGGTGTTTGGCCTCAGACAGGAACGGTCCGGAGCATCAGGAGCCAGGACACGCGCTCCTCGGGGGATGGTCGCGGCGACCGGCGCCGCTGATGAAATCGCTTCGGACGCTTTACCGGCATTGGATCGGGTGCGAAGATGTCGTCGTCGATCCGGACGATCGAAACGAGCAAGTCGCAATGGGTGCTCGTATCACTGGGCATGTCAGTCTCAAGCAACGCCAGCGCGGACCAGTCTGGTACCTCAAGTACCGACTCGCTCCGACGGGCGCCAGGTACAGAAGCTGCTCGGCCCGGCACGGACAGAGCACGGCAGACCGTCGGCCGGTTACTACACCCGCAAGATGGCCGAGGAGAAGCTGCAAGCCACGCTCACCGATCTTCGCCGGGGGACGATCGAGAACACCACAAGGGCCGACGCGACGTTCGCTGATGCTGCAGCCGAGTTCCTGCGCTACATCCGCGACGACCGAGAGCGCGAAGCTTCAACCCTGAACGATCTGCGGCACGGGTTCGGAACGCTAGCTGTACAGGCGTTCCCGATCACCGACGTGCAGGGATACCTTGGGCACGCGCACATCAGCACGACGATGCGCTACGTCCACCACACGCCGGGCGCGGACGACGCGGCGCGCCTGCAAGCCGTCCTCAGTCGAGACGTGTCGCCAACCGTGTCCCGAATTGCCGCGATTGGGCGCAACTGAGCGCTACTGAGAGCGTCGACTCGCCCGTAAACACTGGGGATAGCCGGTTTCGGTGGGCCTGCAAAGCCGTGTACACCGGTTCAAATCCGGTCGTCGCCTTACACGAAACCCCGGCTTGTTGGGGCGGTCGGCGGTTATGGACGGCGCTACGTTTTCGCATGGCCCCTAGGTCGCAGTTGTAGAGTGCTCGCGATGAGCGTCCGGGGCTCGCTTGGGTTTGTCGTCACCTTGTTGGCTGGCGCTGCGGTGTCCGTGGCCTTCGCAAGCTCCGCGTTCGGCGTCGGGGCGCGAGTGGCGGCGGCCGCCAGCCCTCCGCAGGCCGGAGCCTGGAAGATCGTGGCAAACCACAGCCAGCCCGGGCCTTCGATAAACGAGTTCGACGGATCATTCGCCGTGTCGGGCGGCAAGGTCGCCCAGCTCACAGGGACAACACAGCGGCACCTCAACAGCGGTTGCGTCCCCCATGAGCGCGTCACCATGCTTGACAGCACTGCGATCCGTCACTTCCTGAACCAATCGATCGCATCGGACTATTACTACGTCGGGAAGGTGAACGGGTTCGCGAAGGTGAGCCTGACATTCCGGGGCGGTGGAGGGACGAAGGATGCCCGCGTACTCCACCGGGGCGTCGGCCAGCTCCGCATCTTCTTTCCGGGCGGAACCGATACCCGTGGAGGGTTCACCGGCTACAGCAACCTCACCTATGCCAGCTCCTCGGCCGGCATTTGCAACCTCGAGTTCTCGGTCACAGCAAGCTGACGCAGGCTCGACCGTCGTCCGCAGACGAGGACGAAGACACCTGTCGGCTCACGTTTCACCAGGACCATGGGTCGCGCGTCTTTGGCCGTGGCCACGTTCCTGGTGCGCAGAATCTCTCGCGCCCATATTCCCTGGACGATCTTGCACAATTGGGCGATCGGATGATCGTGGTGTATTGCTGGGGTCCCGGATCTAACGGCGCCGTCAGAGCGGTTCGCGAGATCGCCGCCATCGGCTTACCTGTGAAGGAGATGATCTGGCACACCCAGGCATTCAACGCTCCGGCCCGCCCCCTCTACGACACCGTCGCACAGCTCACCTCCTACGTGCACGACGAGCGCGATATCAAGGAAGCCGCAACCCCGGATGGCGCTGGGTCGCCAGAATCCGCCCCGGACACCTAACTAGGAGACAGACTTACTGATGCGGCTCTACCACTCACCGGGATCGCGGTCGACGCGGGCCCTCTGGACCCTCGAGGAGATCGGTGAGCCCTACGAGCTGACCGTGATCGGGAAGGAACGTCGCGAGGCCGAGCACCGGCAGCGGCATCCACTGGGACGCGTCCCGGTGCTCGAGCTGGATGACGGCAGCTACCTGTTCGAGTCGGCAGCGATCTGCCTGCAGCTCGCCGATCTCTATCCCGAGGCTCAGCTGATTCCAGAGCTCGCCTCAACTGAACGCGGGCTCGTGTATCAGTGGACCGTCTTCTCGATGTCTGAGCTCGAGCCAAAGTTCTTCGATTTGCGGTTCGCCGAGCGTCGCGGCAAGGATCCGGCCGATGCCAAGGCGACGTTCGAGCCGATCGCCCTTGCCGTGCAGGACGCCGTCACCCGCGGCGGCTGGCTCGTCGGCGAGAAGTTCACCGTCGCGGACGTGATGTGCGCCAGCATCCTCGCGAGGCTCGCCGAGTTTGACCTCGGTCCGGACTTCGCGGAGCTGAACAGTTACGTCGAGCGCGCGCTCGCAAGACCGGCCAAGCTCCGGGCAGACGCCGTCGACACGTAGCCCCGCCTCGGGGCGCCGGCGGGCGCCCCGAGCGAGAGCGATACGTCGGCTCCTCCGGCGCCGTGAGCCGGCCTCGGAGGAGCCTTCAGATCAGACGCTGGCCGAGCCGCCCTGGGATGGCAGAACCGCCTGGTCCTTGCTGAGCTTCCAGGTCGCGAACAGCAGACCAGCGGTCAGGATCACGGCAAGATAGAAGCCGAAGCCGAAGTAGCTGAAGTGGATGTGGAACAAGAACTTCAGTGCCACCAAGACGGCTGCGACGACAGTGAGCCACCAGCGGGTCGTCGTGCGGCTTCCGCCGATGTTCGGGAGCGTCGTCTGCGGCGAAGCCCGTTCGATCACGAGGTCCGCGCCGACCGCCAGGGCGAGCAGGAACGCCAGAATGCCCAGGAAGCCATCCGGCGCGCTGGTCGCCGCCGCAGTGGCCGAGATCGGGCCGAAGCTGAACGAGAGCCAGGGCAGCGCGATCAGATCGATCGCAAGAACCAACGCAAGCCCGATTACGAGCCAATCGTCACGCTTAAAGTCCGACGTCTTCATTTACAAGTCTCCCGGTCCGGGTTGGTTGTCGGGCGGGAGCCTAACGTCTGAAGCGGCAGCACGCCATCCCTTCTGGCCGCAAGTATCAACGCCACCGGGCCCGAGAGCCAGTGGACAGCTGGACCATCGTCCAGCGACGGCTGCTTGCGGATCCCGCAAGAATGGATCGACGGGCTATGCAGACCACCTCCGGCCATGAATGAACGCACGCTTGACCGTGCACAGCGCAACCTCGCGCTGCTGGTCGCGGCGTGCTTCTTCATGGAGATGCTGGACGGCACGATCGTCACCACCTCAGCACCGAGGATCGCCAGCGCACTTCACGTGACGGCCGGCAGCATCAGCGTCGTCATCACCGCCTACCTGGTGACTCTCGCCGCGCTGATCCCGTTGGGCGGCTGGCTCTCCTCCCGTTTCGGAGCGCGACACGTCTTCCTCTCCGCGATCACCGTGTTCACGCTCGCGTCGTTGGGCTGCGCGCTCTCGCAACACCTGGCCGAGCTGGTAGTCATGCGCGTCCTCCAGGGCGCCGGCGGCGCGATGATGGTCCCGGTCGGACGGCTCTTGGTTCTGTCGGGAGCCGAGAAACGCGACCTGATGCGCGTGACCGCCTACCTCGTCTGGCCCGGATTGATCTCGCCGGTCCTGGCGCCGCTGCTCGGCGGGCTGATCACCACCTACGCCTCATGGCATTGGCTCTTCCTGATCAACGTGCCGCTCGGCGCGCTCGCCTTGACGGTCGCTCAACGGATCGTGCCGTCACCAAGCCTAGCCCCACGCTCGCCTCTAGATCTACCCGGCGTGGCCCTGGTCTGCGGCGGCCTCGCGCTGGTGACCGTGACCGCTGAACTGCTCTCGAAGAGCACACCCGCCTGGGGGCTTGACCTCGGGTTCGGCATCCCGGCGGCGCTGTTGCTCGCTGCGGCTGCCCGGCATCTGCTTGACACCGAGCACCCGCTGATCGACCTGCGAACGCTGCGCATCCCAACCCTGCGCACGGCTGTGACCGGCGGCATCTTCTACTTCACCGTGATCGGCGCCGGCCCGTTCCTGGCGCCGCTGAAATTCGAGGAGGTGTTTGGCTGGAGCGCGGTCAAATCCGGAGCCCTGGTGCTGTTCATCTTCGCCGGCAACATCGGGATCAAGCCGTTCACGGGTTTCCTCTATGGCCGGCTCGGGTTCAAGACGGTGCTGATCGGCTCCACCCTGACGATGGCGGCCGCCGTGGCCGCCATCGGCTTCACGACCGCCAACACCCCATTGGTACTGATCGGCTTTTTCCTGTTCGTGAGTGGTGTCGCCCGCTCGGTCGGCGCGACCGGCTACACCACGATCGCCTACGTCGACGTCCCACCCGAGCAGATGCGTCACGCCAACACATTGCAGGCGACAAGCCAGCAGTTGGCCGCCGGTTTCGGAGTCGCCGGCGGAGCTATCGCGCTCCGCGTCGGTCAACCACTCGGGCACCTCGTCGGCGGCGCCTCTCGCACCGAAGCCGCCTACACCGTCGCCTTCCTGCTGGTGGCGGTGGTGGCACTGCTGGCAACGCTCGACGCGACCCGCATGCACAGCTCCGCCGGTGCCGTGATGCGCGCACGTGGGCAAGCCGATCTGCAGACGACCGACTGATGGATCCAGCCAAGCGCCGAATCGCCCTGCTCGTAGCCGCGTGCCTGTTCATGGAGATCACCGACGGTTCGGTAGTCAACACCTCCGCCCCGCGCATAGCCAGCACGCTCGGTGTTCCGACCAGCAGCATCGCGCTGGTGATCACGGCCTACATCGTGACCGTGTCCTCGCTGATCCCGCTGAGTGGCTGGATGAGCGCGCGCTTCGGGGCACGCCGGATCTTTCTGCTGGCGATCGGCCTGTTCACGCTCGCGTCTGTCGGCTGTTCGGCATCGACGAGCGTGCCGGAACTGGTCGCCGCCCGAGTCCTGCAGGGCGCGGGAGGCGCAATGATGGTTCCGGTCGGACGCCTTGTCGTGATCGGCGACAGTGACCGCGAATCGCTGCTGACCGCCACCGCCTACATGGTTTGGCCGGCCCTGGTCGCGCCGATCGTGGCTCCGATCATCGGCGGCACGCTCACCACATACCTCTCCTGGCACTGGATCTTTCTGGTCAACGTCCCGCTCGGAGCCCTTGCCCTGCTGGTCGCCTACCGGATCATTCACCCGCCCGCTCAGGCACCGCCGGGCCGGCTCGACAGCCTGGGCGTGCTGCTCACCTGCGTTAGCCTGGCGCTGCTCACGGTTACCGCCGACCAGCTGGCGCGCAGGCAGATCGACTGGGCGCTTACGCTCGCGCTAGGTCTCATCGGGACCGGCTTGCTGGTACTGAACGCGCGCCACCTCTGGTACTCAGAGCGGCCACTGATCAACCTGCGAGTGCTGCGTATCAAGACGCTGCGCCAAGCCACATGGGGCACCGCGATGATCTTCTGGGTGATCGGCGCCGGCCCATATCTGGCGCCGCTCAAGTTCGAGCTCCAGTTCGGCTGGAGCCCCGTCAAGGCCGGTGCGATGCTGCTGTTCATGTGGGCCGGCAACATCGGCGTCAAGCCGATCGCCAACCGGATCTTCCGCGCCTACGGCTTCCGGACCGTGATCTTCATCACAGCTGTGGGACTGGCGGCCTCGAGCGTGGCTCTTGGGCTCTCAACCGCCCACACCTCACTTGCTCTGATCGGCCTCGAGATGTTCGTCTGGGGCACGACGATGTCTTCGGCCGCGAGCGGAATCACGCCGATGAGCTTCGCTGACGTCGACGAGGGACAGATGCGCGACGCCACGGTTCTGCAGTCGACGGTCACGCAGCTGAGCGTCGGCTTCGGCGTCGCCGGAAGCGCCGTGGCGCTGCGCATCGGCCGCGCGCTCAGCCACCCGCTTTCCAACTCCTCCCACGGGAGCTTCCCCTACACGTTCGGGTGGATCATGGTCGCGCTGTTCTCACTGATGGTGGCCGTCTGCGCACTGCGTCTGCACCCGCAGGCCGGCGACGCATTGCGTGGTCACCGGCCCGCCGCCTAACTGCGGCCGCTCCAGAACGGGTGGTAGCGCCCGGGCCGCCCGACAGACCATGCCTGGCTATACTCACCGCCTCAAGTGCGGCTGTAGCTCAGTTGGCTAGAGCG
>PLES01000134.1 GCA_003137075.1 Solirubrobacterales bacterium | reverse complement strand
ATGATCCCCGCTGACCCACGCATCGCGCTGCGCCGCTAATCACACATGGGCGTGTGGCCGGCGCGCGGGCACGGCCACACGCCTGATTCGCACCAAGCAGCACCTCTCGGACGCACGCCGACTCGGGCATGGACCGTCGCCAATGCAGTGGTGCGGTCGACACCTGCCAATCAGCGAGAGCGATCGTCCGGTAGTCAGCTATCGGCCAAAGCGACCGTGAGCGCCACCGGGCACGTATCGTCGACACCGGCGCTGCGAGGAGGTGGGTTTGGCCGTAAGGCGGGTCACTGCCGAATCGGGGAGCCGGGTCCACAGCCTAGTGGTTGGCCGCGGTGAGCCGGGGGTACCTACTCCGGCGACGTGGGCTCGTCATCGTCCGAGGAGGGCCTGTCTGCCGGTGTCCATCGCTGCCAATGGCCGCCTTTGAACTCATTGATAAGTCGCCTACGTTCACGGCTACCGCCTGCCGAAGCAAGCACCAACACCTGAGTAGCCTCCTCTGCCTCAGCGAGCTGAAGATCGAGGATCCGAGCACGTTCGTTGGTCAGCTCCTCAGTTCTCATGCCGGGGTCGTCGCATGTCTCTGCAAGGCGTAGCGTGCTCTGGATAGCGAACCAATCGCTCGACGTCAGACGAGCGAGGTCCGAGCGGTACTGCTTCCATGCGTTGAACAGCTCGCCGCGTTCCGGCAACTTCGAGAGGTCGGCATCGTAAACGGCCTGCTTGGCGGCGACGTACCACCACCAAATCTCGTCATGCATCACCCGCGCGGCCACTCGTTCGCGACTGGTGTCTGCTCGCGCGGAGGCGATCCATTGGAACCCCGAGGTGATAACGGCGCCGATGACGACTCCAACGAGGCCGATGATCGCTGGTCCCATTTGGGAAGCCTCTCACTGGCTCCGGCGGGATCTCGAACGGGCAGCTGATCCATCCGAATCGGAAGCTGGGTTGCAGGCCCGAGCGAGTACGTGATTCCAATCGACGTCGAAGTCCAAAGCATGAATGCCTCTTGCCTCCCGCCACGTTAGTTTCTCAGCCGCTACTGCTCAGGATGGTTCAAGAGATCGAAAAAGTAACTGCTCACGCTCCCGCGGCTCGCGGCTCTAGATGTGAAGACCGAGTCGGCTTGAATTCTGATGCCGACTACTCGCATGATGTGCGTCGTGCCAACACGATATGACGCCCGGTTTTTCATCGTCGGAAGCCAGCAGGCACCTCGCGGGAGGCGGCCACCAGCGCACCGCAAGCTCTTA
This sequence comes from Solirubrobacterales bacterium, assembly GCA_003137075.1. GTDB lineage: Bacteria > Actinomycetota > Thermoleophilia > Solirubrobacterales > Solirubrobacteraceae > Palsa-465. Next base: position 11,677 of record PLES01000134.1, on the reverse strand, counting down.
GCCGACCGCTATCGCCGCCTTCCCTTCAGAACGTTGTCGAACACGGTGCGGCTCCAAGCGAGCCGTGGGATGCAGATCGCGGTAGCGGGTATAACACTGGTCTGCGCGAGTCTTAACGTTGTTCTCTGGGTGGGTACTCCCGTGGCGGGCGCGTTCATCGCGGCGGGCGGTGGAGCCGGGCGCATCATCCCAGGCGCGCTGATCGCGCTCGTCGGACCGAGTGTCGGTCAGTACGCATACGCAAAGAGCTGGTGGCGGTATCCGATGGTGCTCAACCTGCTCGGAAACCGTTGTCTGAACGGCTTTCCTGGAGATCAGCAGCTCATTTTTAACATTGAGGCCGTTGACGGCCAGCGGGTAGTTGAAACCCTTGAGGCAGCCGGCTTCTGGAACGTCCGCGCCGCGGTTCTCGACTGTCCCAACGGCCGGTGGGATGCCGAACTGTTGGCCTCGCTCAACGTCGCTCAGGACAACGCTTCGGTCCAGAGAGCAGCAGACGCCCTGAATGCCGCAGAGATCCCGTTCTGGTTCAAGAGCGCAGGGGCCGCGTAGCCGTAGATCTTGACGTGCTACTCGTAAGAACTCGTTCGTGCTACCTCACGCCCTCACTTATGCTGAGCCTTGTGGCGCGAGTCTGCATCTTCTGCGGGGGGACCAAGATGAGCGCGGAACATGTCTGGCCACAGTGGGCGGCAAAGCGGGTCGCGTACAGCGGGGTCCACAAAGTGCGGTCATACGCGCATCTCGAAGGGCATCAGGCTGTCGAGCATGAATCGGATCAGCGCGCATATGCGCTGAAGGCGCGGGTCGTATGCGAGTCATGCAACAACGGTTGGATGTCGAAGATCGAGAACGCAGCCAAGCCTTACTTCGAAACGATGCTCTACGCGCGCGGACGCGAGCTACATAAGGAAGGTCAGAGAACGCTCGCCGCGTGGGCGCTCAAGACCAGCATTGTTTGGACTGCGTCGTATGCGAAGGAACGCAGTGTCATCCCGACCGTCGACCTTAGCCATCTGCGCGACTACGGCGAGCCATCCTCGGCCATGAGTGTATGGATTGCGAGTTACGACGGCTCGCACCCAGCCGTTGCCGATGCATATGGCATTGCCGCGAATCACAAGGAAGATGGGACGCCGTATTCGATCTGGGCTACCACCGTCGGATTTGGGCCGGTTGCCTTCCATCTTTTTGGATCAACCGTTCCAGGTGTGACAATCGAATCGATCCGCCTGCCGGCGTGGGTGCATCGGATCTGGCCTATCCAGAAGACTTTTGCGTGGACTCCACGCCCATGCTGCACCGATGAGCAGCTAAAAGCATGGATGGACGGCGTGCTTCAACAGTTCGAGTCACTCGGCGTGCAGCCGCTCGCCTCCCAGGCATGAACCTGGCAGCACGGGAATCAGGGCGCGCAGAGGCTGCGGCGAGCCTTCGGAACGTCGCGTCACAGGGCGTGCGGACCATGGGGTCCCCGTTGCGCAAACGGGCGGTGGTGCGGAGTGGTGACGAAGCACCGCACCCGACCCCGCTGGAGATGGTCGAGGAGCGGAAGGCTGGGGGACAAGTGCCCATGCGCATGCGACACATTTTTTTGAACTTGTCGCTCCTCGACACGCACCGTCGCCGCGGTCCGGGAGCCATGCCGTCGAAGCCGAACTCAACATGAGATCTAGCGTTGGCATAGTGTTCCCCCTGTGGAAACCGTAACCGTTGGAACTCTGCCCGAACTCGTCGAGGCATGCCTGAATATGACAAGCCAGGATCCCGATCACGAGTGGTGGTTCCGCGGCCACGGCCGTGCGAGTTTTCAGCTTCTGCCCTCGCTCTATCGCCGTATCCCCGACGTCGCCGCCGCTCTCGAGATGGAAGGCAAGCTCTTGCGCGAATTCGACAATCGATCACGGACGATCAGCGAGGCGGCCGGGGCGCGCGATCCTTGGGAGATTCTCTTCCTTATGCAGCACCATCGTGTGCCGACGAGACTGCTTGATTGGTCGCGGAATCTACTCATAGCAGCCTTTTTCGCCATTCACGATCCGGAGGCGTGGCTGATTGACGCAGACGCTCCCTGTGTATTCGTCTTTAGCCCGCATGCTTGGAACAAGGCCGTGCTTGGGACAGCCGGCGTCGCTGGTTCGATGGGCCCAGTCACTGATCTCGCAGGAGGTTCGATGACCGGGTATCAGCCCCGATATCGAGGCACACCAGTTGGTGTGCTCCAGGAAGACGCCGTCGCTGTGGGCGGTCCCGAGTTTGCGTCGAGGATTGTCGCGCAGCGCGGAGCGTTTACCGTGTTCGGGACCAAGGCGCCCGAGGCGGCGCGTCCTCTGGAAGACCAAGATGACGCACTGGAATGACCATCGACTTTGGCGCGGCTGTTGCTAATCGGCGACGCTGGAGTCTGGAAAGCGGCGCTTCGTCTCGTGGGCATTGGAGCGTTCACGGCCTTTCCAGATCTAGATGGTCTAGCCACAGAGCTCCGCAACACTCATCTAGGCGAGGCGTGATGACAAGTCTTGACGAGCAGCTCGGTACGTTCCGGACCGAGATCAAAACGGATCAGTGGTCCGTGTCGATTGGTGAGCTTTTTTCGCTCTACGAGCGGGATAAGCTCAAAATCAATCCCGCGTTCCAACGGTTCTTTCGCTGGAGCGATACCCAAAAGACTCTTCTTATCGAGTCGGTACTTTTGGGCTTCCCGGTTCCGCCTTTGTTCTTTGCCCAGAACGAGGATGGTGTGCTCGAGGTCGTCGACGGCGTCCAGCGTCTATCAACTCTCTTGCAGCTACGTGGCGTGCTAAGGCAACAGCGGGCGGACGGCTCATCAGAACTGGCGCCGCCACTCGTGATGCACGGCGCTCAATATCTCACGGCGCTAGATGGCCTCGTCTGGGACGAACAGGCGCAATTACGGGTAGAGACTGAGCTTGCATTCGACACACTCACGGAGGCGCAACGAAGCGACATCGAATTCGCGAAGCTAAACGCGACGATTATCCAGCGATCCAGCTCGAGTCAGTCGAAGTACGACGTCTTTCGAAGATTGAATAGCTACGGAGAGCCGCTGACGCAGCAGGAGATGCGGGCAGCCCTGATCGCGAGTGTCAGCAGCGACTGTCTTGAGTGGCTCAGCGGTCTCGCTCGCGATGAGACCGCCGCGGAGCTCCTATCGCTCAGTGAGCGCCAGCTTGAACGTCAATACGACGTCGAGCTCGTGCTTAGATTCTTCTTCCTGGCGGAGGCTGACGACGTTCGTCAGTCAGAGCTTCGCGACTTTGCTCAGTTGCTGGATGCCTACGGGATCGATCTCGCTGGCGAATTCCCGTCCGCGAGATCGAAGGCGCTTGGCGATGCTTTTCGCGAAATGATTCAGATGGTTGCGTCGAGTGTCGGTGCGGGCTTCTTTAGACGCTACGTCCCCGACGAAAAAGCCTTTCGCGGCGCCTTCCTCAACACTTCGTTCGAAGCCCTGGGAACCGCTATCGGATATCGGCTCCTGCACGGACTGCCGATTAGAACTGATCTTGATCAGGTCGCCGAGGAGTTCTGGGGCCGGGACGAGCTCACGAATCGCTTCGCGACGGGTCGCAGTACCGAGTGGAGGCTCAGCACCTACGTTCCGATCGGGCGCGAACTGTTAGAGCCGTAGAGTCCGGACCCTTGTTAGCACGACTTTCGTGGCTCGGGAATGCTGCTGGTCAGGCCTCGCGAAAGACTCGCGCCGCAACCGTGACCGCTGCCCGGAGTGTCGCCCACGAGGTTCGTGATCGCTTTCATCGGTTGAGGCCCTGCGCGCGTGGCCACTCCTTTGGCGACAATCTAGAAATGTGTCTCAGCAACCCAGGGGCTGAGAGTGCGCACGCGAGCAGGTTAGAGTCATGCACCCGGCCAGCTGCGGGTCGCTGCCGCGGCGAAATCAAAGCCGCAATGTCCGCAACTGGTCTCGCCGCGTCTCACGGATATGCCGCAGGCGGGACACTCGCGATCGCGCGGCCGGGTTACAAGGACGATCGCCAGCAGGATCACGAACACAACAAAGCCGCCCGGAACGAACAGTTCGAGAGCGCCCAACGGGGAACGAAAGGCGGCCCCGAGGACTACGAATAGCGCGACCCAGCCGACCATCAGCCATGTGATTGGACGCCACTGCGGCATTGGGTCTTATCGGCGTGCACAAGGCGAGACTTGACGGCTTCCGGTCAGGCACGCGTGTAACCCGACGATCGCTTTGAGGTTCTCGACGGTGTTCACCCGTGCGATCGCCTTGGCGACTCACCGCTCGACTTCTGGCGTTCGATCGATCCATCTGCCTAGGCGGGCCGACTCTCGGTTCGTGGCCCACCGGAAGTCAGATTCGGGCTCTGTCGCGCGAGCGGTTGCGACAAGATTCATCGTTCGGCGTAACTTGCGGCCTGGCGATGAAGCGCTTCGTTGCGAAATTGGTTGTCACACGGGTGTGGTTCGTGCGAAGTAGGTGGTGTGCGGCGCAAAGATGCTGATGACGCAGAGTTGTTGCTCGCCGCGGCGGGCGGTGACGATCGTGCGTTTGCCGTGTTCTATCGCCGCTGGTTGCCGGTGGTGACTGGGTATCACCTGCGCCGTGTTCGGTCTCGAGAGCTCGCGTTTGATCTGACGGCTGAGACTTTCGCAGCGGTCGTCGCCGACCTCAGGCGTTTCGATCCGGATCGTGGTTCTGCTGCGGGTTGGTTGTTCGAGATTGCCGAGCACAAGCTGCTTGACAGCTGGCGCCGCGTACGGGTCGAGAACTCGGCTCGTGCTCGGCTCGCACATGAGCCGGTGGAAGGAACCCGGTTGATCGGTCAGCGGATCGCTTTCGCGGTTAGTGGTTGTTGTTGTTGATTTTTGTTGATGATGAATGAATCGACACTGGGCAGCGGCGAGTGTCTGGTTCTCGTAGTCGATCGGGGAGAGCATCCCGAGGGTTGTGTGTCGCCGCCGGCGGTTGTAGAACGCCTCGATGTAGTCGAACACGGCGCTCTCGAGCTCTCGGCGGGTTGGCCAGGAGTGGCGGTAAACAAGCTCCTTCTTCAACGTGGCGAAGAACGTCTCGGCCACAGCGTTGTCCCAGCACACGCCCTTGGAACCCATCGACCTCGAGATCCCGGCCTTGGTCGCGGCCTGGCCGAAGCCCAGCGACACGAATTGCGACCCCTGATCGGAATGATGGATCAGACCGGGCTCTGGGCGACGCTGTGAGACGGCCATCTGGAGGGCATCGACGACGAGCTCGGCTCGCATGTGGTCGGCCATCTGCCAGCCGACGATCCGGCGGCTGAAGGCATCTTGCACGGCCGCGAGGTAGAGCCAGCCTTCCCAGGTTCGCAGGTAGGTGATGTCGGTGAACCACAGCACGTTCGGAGCCTCAGGCCGGAACTGGCGTTTCACGAGGTCATCAGCGACCCTCACGCCCGGCACCCGGATCGTCGTGCGCCCTCGTTTCTTCGGGATGAGCCCTGAGATCCCGGCCTGGCGCATCAGGCGCGCGACACGCTTCTTCCCAACCTTGATGTCGTGCGCCATCCGCAGCTCCGCATGGATTCTGCGGGCACCGTAGACGCCACGGTTAGCGACATGGACCTCCCGGATCTTCTCGGTCAACCACGCGTCCGTGAGCTCACGCTCAGACGGGGAGCGGGTCTCCCAGTCGTGATAGCCAGAACGGCTAACGCTCAGCAGCTCGCAGGCGACGGAGACAGGAAACCCACTGGCCTTCTCCACCGCGATCATCCGGTAAACACTCACCGGATCTCGGTCTCCCTGGCGAAGAAAGCCGCGGCTCGTTTGAGCAGATCGCGCTCCTGCTCAAGCCGGCGGACTTTGCGACGCAACTCGCGCAGCTCTTCCCGCTCGGCGCTCGTTAGGCCGTCGTCTCGCTCGTGGCGATCGACCTGCTCCTGCCTGACCCAGTTCCGCAAGCTCTGAGGCGTCATCCCCAGAGACTCGGCAACGTCTTTCACGCTCCGGCCAGACCGGACCATCTGGACCGCCTCGCGACGAAACTCAGGCGGATACGGCGGACGACTCCTCGGCATAACGAACATCCTTTCGCAGACTCACCACGAAAGCCCTCCAATGTCCGTCAAACCGGGTTCCTTCCACGGTTGTTCTGGACGATCGTGACCTTGAACGGGTCGAGGAACTTGCATCTCTTGGCGACGCCCGTCGACTCGACACATTGCTAGCGCGGCTCCCCGTTGAGCAGCGAGACGCGCTGATGGCGCGGATCGTTGATGAGCGCCCGTACCTCGAGATCGCTGGTGAGATGGATTGCTCGGAGGCCGTCGTTCGACAACGGGTGCACCGTGGTCTCACTCACCTCCGCGAACGGCTAAGGGAGACCTCATGAACGCCCACGAACGACTTGAACGCCAACTGCGCGCAAGCGTCGCTCGAGCTGGAGCTCCATCGCTTCGGTCGCGCCTACGCTTGCGGCTGTTCTCGCACGGGATCACGGTTCTTGTGGTCGCCGTCACCACCACGGCAGTCGCTGCCGCGGCGGTCACTTTGGTGGTGTCGAAACCAAAGAACCCCGGGCCGATCCCCCGCAACGTTGACGACAGTGCCGTGGCGGCAGCGTGGAACGCCGCCTGGGCGAAGGATCGAACCTGTGAGCCAGGCGGCGGGCTGTTCACGAGAACTCAATCGATCACTGCGACTCCAAGCCAAGCGATGCTTGCCACGCTGCCTGTCTTGCGCCGTCCCGCTACACGCGGCGACCGGCTCCCGTCCCGCCTTTACCAGCGTCTAAGCGGCCGGCTTTGGCTGCCGTACATCCAGACCGGCGCGGTCTATGTTCGCTACGTGCGCCTCGCGCGGATCGCGGACGGGATCAGCTTCTACCTCGTGCCGGCCGACAAACTCGGGCACCCACCGCTCTCAACAACCGCGGCAAATCGCTGCTACGAGCTCACGGTCGCGGCGTTACAAGCCGAACTCCCAACTGTTCCCAGAGCAGAACGTGCACCCACGCGCCGATACGGCGAGGCTGAGTTTGCCGTCGGCCGTTACAACCTAGAGACGTCCAAGGTATACGACGGAGCTTTCGTCCTCGCCGAACGGCCCGGCGGAGGCGGAAGCGGCACCGGCGGTCAAAGCACGGCCACGATCCGACAAACGGGAGTGCTGGGCTTCAGTGGCCCTGACCCCAACCTCTGGTACGGCATCGTCCCCCCAGGAGTCGCGAGCGTAACGCTGCGATTCGCTGCGAGCGTTCACGGAACGCATCGCCTGCGTGCGTTCAGCGTGACTGGAAACGTCGCCAACAGCGTGTTCGTGCTGTCAGCATCGCGTCGGTCCGCACAACAGAACTGGCCGACCAGCGCAATCTGGCGGTCACCGTCAGGCAAAGTCATCAAGACCGTCAACGAGCGGCCGTTCCATCCGTAAACCGCTGCTGCCCACCCAACCTGCTTTGCACCGAACCGAGCAGGCCGGAAGGGCTGCCGCTTCGCACAATAAGTGGGCTAGCGATCCGGTGACACGCCGGCGATCGCTTTGATCATCTCTTGGCCGTCTCGGCGCGTGATTGCATCGGCGACAACGTGACGAGAGGACTTGCGCATACCGTCGCCACCACATCTAATAGAACGTAATAGAAGGGCCCTTGTATTACGCATCTGTCCGGTTAGTGGCGCTAGGCGCGTCGGCGCCCTGTGCGCAGGTTGATGCCAATCCCGTGGTATGCACCGAGGTATGCACCACACGAGCATTCCCGGCATCAACGACACGCCTGACGCCTGTAAACAAAGGAAAAGCCCGCAGTTGCGGGCTTCAAAATGGGCGATACTGGGCTCGAACCAGTGACCTCCGCCTTGTCGAGGCGGCGCTCTCCCAGCTGAGCTAATCGCCCTGGGTCGGGTAAATGTAGCGAGCGGACGCGTTCCGCGGCGGGAACGTAGGATCCATCTATATGGACTACGTGCTTCCGAGCGGAGACAAGCTGAGCCTGGCTCACGGCGCCACCGGTGCTGACGCGGCCGCGGCGATCGGCGCGGGCCTTGCCCGCGCGGCGCTCGCGATCAAGGTTGACGGCGTCACCTACGACCTCTCGCGCGAGCTGCCGACCGACGGCGAGGGCAAGATCGAGATCATCACCGAGAAGAGTGGGGGCGAGGCGCTCGAGCTGATCCGCCACGACGCCGCGCACGTTTTTGCCGCGGCGATGCTCGAGCTCTACCCAGGCGTGAAGATCTCGATTGGACCGCCGATCGAGCATGGCTTCTACTACGACGTTGAGATGCCCGCAGGCCCGGCGTTGAGCGACGCGGACTTCCCGGCGATCGAAGCGAAGATGCGCGAGCACATCAACGCCGACGAGACCTTCTTGCGCGAGGACGTGAGCGTCGGCGAGGCGCTCGAGCGCTTTGTACGTGAGAACCAGGACTACAAGGTCGAGCTGATCGAGGATCTGGTCAAGAACGCCCCCGCTGACGCGCCGGTTACGAGTGTCAGCCTTTACACCAACGGGCCGTTTACCGATCTCTGCCGCGGGCCGCACGCGCCCAGTACGAAGCGCATCAAGGCCTTCAAGCTGCAGTCGGTCGCCGGCGCCTATTGGCGCGGCGATTCGGACCGCCAGATGCTGACGCGCGTGTATGGGACCGCCTTCTTCTCCAAGGCGGCGCTCGAGGAGTACCTCGAGCGCCTTGAGCGCGCCCGCGCCAACGACCACCGCCGTCTCGGGCCGCTGCTCGGCATGTTCGGCTTCTCCGAGACCGCACCCGGCTCGGCCTTCTGGTTCCCGCGCGGGGCAGAGGTCTTCAATGAACTCGTGCGGCTCAGCCGAGAGATGGGGCGCCCGCGCGGCTACTCCGAGGTCAAGACCCCGCAGCTGTTTGACAGCTCGCTGTGGAAGACCTCAGGGCACTGGGACAAATACCGCGACGACATGTTCGTCACCGAAGCGGAGGATCGGCAGTTCGCGCTCAAACCGATGAACTGCCCCGGCCATTGCCAGCTCTACACGCTGCAGAAGCACTCCTACCGAGACCTGCCGGTGCGCTACTCCGAGCCGGGCTTATTGCACCGCAACGAGGCCAGCGGCACGCTGCATGGCCTGCTGCGGGTGCGCCACTTCGCGCAAGACGACGGCCACATCTTCTGCACCGAGGACCAGATCCAGGATGAGGTCGCCGGCGTGCTGGAATTCGCCTTCGCGACCTACAAGCTCTTTGGTCTTGACGTCAAGCTCGAGCTCTCAACCCGCCCGGACAAGCGGATCGGCTCCGACGAGATGTGGGATCGCAGCGAGGCCGCGCTCAAGAACGCGCTCGACAGCCACGGCCTCGACTACACGATCAACGAGGGTGACGGCGCTTTCTACGGCCCCAAGATCGATATTCACATGACCGACTCGCTCGGCCGCTCCTGGCAGCTCGGCACCTGCCAGCTCGACTACAACTTCCCGGAGCGCTTCGGCCTCACCTACACGGGCGCCGACAACCAGGACCACCAGCCGGTGATGATCCATCGTGCGCTGATGGGGTCCTACGAGCGCTTCATCGGGATCCTGCTCGAGCACTTCGGCGGCGAGCTGCCGGTCTGGCTGGCTCCGACGCAGGCGATCGTTCTGCCGATCGCCGACCGCCACAACGATTTCGCCCAGTCGATCGCGGACCAGCTCTCCGACGCCGGCGCCCGGGTTGAGAGCGACGATCGCACCGAGTCGGTGAGCCGCAAGATCCGCGACGCGGAACTGCGGAAGATTCCGTTCATGCTGGTGGTCGGCGACCGCGAGCAGGCGTCCGGTGAGGTGGGGGTGCGCGAGCACCGCCAGGGCGACGTCGGATCCGCCTCAGTCGCCGCGTTTACCGAGCGTCTGACGGGGTTGATCGAATCTCGCTCACTAGCTTGATCCGCGCGGCTATACTCATCAGCGTTGACCCAGCAGCTCCACTACACCCTGCCCAGCGCAGCTTGATTCCGCGCGGCGAGAATAACTAGTGCCGGTCCCTCGTAGGTTCGACCGGCGTCTCCCGGAACGGGATCAGACCCGTATCAATGACCGCATCCGCGTGCCGGAGGTTCGGCTCGTTGGTGATGACGGCAAGCAGATCGGTGTCGTGAAGACTGCCGAGGCGCTGGCGTACGCCCAGGAGCGTGACCTCGACCTGGTTGAGGTAGCTCCGGACGCACGGCCGCCCGTCTGCCGCGTGCTCGACTACTCGAAGTACAAGTACGAGCAGGCGCAGAAGCTCAAGGCTGCACGCAAGCATCAGCAGCAGATCACGATCCGTGAGATCAAGTTCCGCCCCAAGATTGCGCAGAACGACTACGACACCAAAAAGGGTCATGTCGCTCGCTTCCTGATGGGACGGGACAAGGTCAAGGTCACGATCATGTTCCGCGGCCGCGAAGTGACGCACCCTGAGCGTGGTACCGCGCTGCTGGAGAAACTGGCTGGCGAACTGTCGGAGATCGCTGTCGTTGAACAGACTCCGTTGCAGGATGGCCGAAACATGACGATGATGCTGGGCCCGTCCAAGTCGATCTTGGCCGCAGCCGAAGAGCATCACGCCGAAGCGGAAGCCAAGGCCACCAAGAAGTACGAGAAGGAAGCTCTGGCTGACTTCGATGAAGCTGATGACGCCGCGGAAGCCGACGCAGGCGCTGACGAGCCCGCCGCCCCCAGTGGCGAGGCGAGCGCCGAAGCTAACGGCACCGCAGGACCCGCTGACGCTCCCAGCTCCAAGGAGCCGGCGGAAGCGTCTCCAGTAGCCGAGTAGTACCCGGAAGGACGCGCGGAACTCCCCGCGCGTCCAACTCCGTCGGCTTGCATACCCGCCAGCAGTTCTGACCCGCCGGGGTGGGGGTTCGTGGCGTGAGTTCCGGCGCGAGGGTGTCAAGTCGCAAACCGCTTGCAGCGGGCGCAGCGGTTGGCGAGTTCGCACAGTTGTTGGGTGTCAACTCGCAAACCACCGTCTCGGCGGGCCGCGGTTGGCGAGTTGTGACCCTACTGGCAGGTGACCTGGCGGCTTGTAATCCTGGATTGATAGGGAGTGGTGGCGCGCGGCGTGCCGAGGCCACAATGGCGCGGACCGGCGGGGCGCGCAGCGCGCCAAGCGCGCCTTGGTGGAGAAGCCGTCGCGCGGCTGAATATGGGCATCAGGAACGGCGTTGGTGAAAGGGCGGGTGGGTGGTGCTCAGGCGCGCACTTGCGCCACGCGAGTGACCGAAGTTCAACGAGCTTTCAGGTGCGCGCTGCGCGCAGGAGCGCTACCCACCCGCCCCGCCGCAACCCAAAACGAGAAACCGAAAAGGATCTGCTTCAATAACACGAACTTATGCCGAAGATGAAGACCCATTCCGGTGCTAAGAAGCGCTTTAAGTTGACCGCGAACGGCAAGGTTCGCGCGCGTCACGCCTTCTCCAGCCACATCCTTGAAAAGAAGTCCCCGAAGCGCAAGCGTGAGCTCGCTCGGCCGTTGATCCTCTCTGACCACGACGCACCGCGGGTCAAGGTACTCCTGGGAGCGAAGAAGTCATGAGTCGCGTCAAGCGTTCCGTAAACGCACGCAAGAAGCGTCGCGAAACCCTGGCGATGGCGAAGGGCTTCCGTGGGGATGCCTCTCGTCGTTATCGCAAGGCCAAGGAGGCCGTGCTTAAGGCCGACCAGTACCGGTACCGTGACCGCCGCAACCGCAAGCGCGACTTC
>PLES01000144.1 GCA_003137075.1 Solirubrobacterales bacterium | reverse complement strand
TACGGGTGGGCACCCAGTATCGATCGGCCCGCGACCTCGATGCGGCCTTCGAACCGCGTGGCGGCACACCCCCTCCCTGAGAGCAAATGTCGCAATCGAGATCGACGCGGAAGTAGCGGCGGCTCGTTGGCCGCCTGCTATTCCGGGGTGTCGACCGCGACGGATGGCTGATGGTGCAGCCTCGCGGTCCACTTCTCTTCGACGCGTCCGAACTTCCAGTACGCGAGTGCGCCGATCCATGTGAGGATGAACATCGCGACGATGGCGAATCCGGCTGTGTTGATGTTGAAGGCGGCCATGTAGTTCCAGAAGCCGTTGTTGAGGCCAGCGAACTCGGTGGGGAGCAGGCCCAGGACTTCGGTGGTGCCGATGATCAGGCAGATCGAGACGGATAGGCCGGTGATCGCGAGGTTGTAATAGACCTTGCGAACGGGATTGAAGAACGCCCAGCTGTACGCGAAGTTCATGAAAATCCCGTCGAGGGTGTCCATCAGGCACATGCCTGCGGTGAACAGGACCGGGAGGCAGAGGATCGCGTAGAACGGCAGGTGCTGGGTGGCCAGCAGTGCAGTGGTCGCGAGTAGGGCCACCTCTGTCGCGGTGTCAAACCCCATCCCGAATACAACGCCGACGGGGTACATCTGCCATTCATGCGTGATCGTCTTCATCCACTTGCCGAAGAAGCGATACATGAATCCCCGGTTCTGAAGCTGGCGCTCAAGTTCAGCCTCGTCGTAGACGCCCTGCTGCATCAAGCGGAAAACACGGAAGATCCCGGCCAAGATGACGATGTTGAGCGCCGCGATCAGGTACAGGAACGTCGCTGAGACAATCGTGCCGAACACCCCGCCGAACTGCTCGAGGTGAGAGTGGTGGTTGGAGACGGCGCCGTGGACCGCTTTCTCGGCGATGACGATCCCGAAGCCGATCGCGACGACGATTGTCGAGTGTCCCAGTGAGAACCAGAACCCGATACTCAACGGGCGCTTGCCTTCGTTCATCAGCTTCCGGGTCGTGTTGTCGATCGCAGAGATGTGGTCAGCATCAAATGCGTGGCGCGATCCGAGTGAGTATGCGAGACCAGCGACCCCGATCCCAAGACCTTTGTAGTGCGAGGGAAGCACGAACAAGATGAATACGGCGAACCCGATGACGTGCAGCGCAGCGATGGTCCCGAACATCAGTGCTGCTCGGATCCGGTCCTGCGCCGTGAAGCCCCGGGCGACCCGCACGACGTAGAAAGGAATGCTCGGCACTCCCGAGAGTTTCGCAAAGGTTTACGGGCACGCCTGGACAGCTTCGGGTGAGCAAGAGTTCGTCTCTTCCGCACTGCCGGATTGATCGTTAGCGCCAGGCCGCTGCGGCTTCGAGCGCTGGAAACCTGGGTTAGCTACATGACCTGCATCGCGACGAGCATGTAGGCCATGCCGATCGTCATCACGACCATCGACGCACTGATGTCGAGCTCGCCGAGCAGCGACCCGGACGCGGTTCCGGTGCGTATCGAGGACGCGGATAGGGCGGCGCCAGACTCACTGGCGAGCAAACGCCAGCTGACGACGGGCGTCAGGCCGTCGAGCCGTCGGTAGAGGTCGAAAGCCCACATCAAGGCTTCGCCGAGCAGGTAGGCGCTGAGTAGCCATGTCACGGGGGCTGCGCTCGCACCGCGTGGCCCCGACCACATGTAAAGCATCGCGGCGAGGTCGATGGAGCTCAGCAGCCAGATCAGCGTCGAGACGCGGCCAACGCCGCCGATTGCCCATAAGGCCGCGATCACTCCGGCGGCTGCGAACACAGGGTTCCAGAACGCGGATGGGACCGTGAGAGGGTCGATCTCCGCGGGCGCGTACATGAATGCCATACCCACCGCCATCAGGACGTGACAGGCATGCCAGGCTCGCCGCTGGCCCATCGTCCGCGCCATGTGACGCAGATGCGACGCTGCGACCAGAACAAACATCGCAGTCCAGGTGACTCCCATCCACACCGGCAGCAGGTTGAGCCCGTGTTTCGTCATGCGGCGGGCTTCCAGTGAATGCGTTCGACAACCGTGTGCGGGCGCAGCCATACGTGCTGGTATTCGAGGTGGCGGGCCTCATGCGGTGGGTCGATTCTCAATGTCAGTGTGTAGCGGTCGGCGCGTGGCAACTTGACGTCACTACCGTAGAACGACCCTTCAAACGCCGAGGTCGTTGGCTCGAGCTGACCGTGGGAGACCACTTTGCCGCCCGCGTTCTTGATCGTTGCGTAAACCGGGGCGTACGTGATGGCCTCGCCGGTGTCCCTGTCGCTCAGCATCACCATCAGGTAGAAGCTCGAGCCGGCGGTCGGGTCGAGTCTCTTGACCACTTTGCCGTCGTAGATGTAGAAGGGCGTCGGGGTGGCCGTCCGCGTCTGAATTCTCATGCCGGGGTCCTGGTCTGCGCCCGGGTCTCCATGCCCTGCCAGGCAGCGGTCGCCAGCGTCTGCGCCGGAACCGGCTTCTGACCGTCGACCTCTGGGACCGAGGTAGCGAAAGTCGAGCCCATGTTCATCCCTGCCATCCGGGAGTCCGAGGACGAGCCGCCAGTGCCGGCGCTGGCCTGCTGGTTCTTGTCTGCGCTGGCGCAGCCGCTGAGCAGTAGGCCGGCGGTTAGCAAGGCGACGACACATTGCGTTCGCCTGCCTTGGGGGAGCCAGCCGGCGTGGTGCCGGCTGGCTGGGGTAATTCTCATTGAACGCTCTCGGTGTGAGCTGGCTGGCGTTTGAGAACCGACTGCGGCCCATGCCGCACCAACTGGTAGAGCACGTAAGCCAGCAGGATGAACAGCGGGCCCGCGTTTGGGTCGGTTGCTCCGCCGGCGAAGATCCCGCCGAGGCCTTGCCCGACGAGCCAGTAGATCAGGTTCAGGACAGCAGCCAGGATCAAGAACTCCTTTGCATACCAGTTCTTTGCCACGGCGATCGCGATCGCGGCGGAGAGAGCGGCGAGCACGAGCGCCAGGATCACGCCCTTGCCCTTGGTGATGTTCGCGAATCCGTCCTGGAGGCTGCTCAGCCAGCTCATGCCGGAGGGGGCAGCATTGATCGCGTTGTGGATCCCGTTCGCACCGCCGCCCTCGACCAGCCACAGCCACGCCATCACCAGCCACAGGCTCGCCCACAGAGTTCGCGCTCCGCGCACCCCTAACAACCCTCCGGGGCGTCCGTTCGGCCACACGATCGCGCCGATCAGCGCGTAAAGCAACACGGCTCCGGGCGCGCCGGTCAGCGGAGTGGCCATCGCGATGCCTCCCATCGACGTGGTAGCCATGAACATCATGCCGAACGCCTCACCGAACCACCACACCACGAACGCCCAGAAGAAAGACACGACGATCGCTTGCTTTGTGGTCCGCTTGTAGAGGATCCCGAACCCGATTGCGACCTGGATCAGCGCCGCCAGGCTGTTGAACAACCCTTGGTGCGACTGCATCATGATGGCGCCGCGGTTAACGCTGCTGGCGACCCAGCCAGGTTGGCCCGACTCGACCCCGGTCAGCAGCTGGATGAAACCCTTGCTGTACATGAACGATTGGAACTGCAGTCCGCCGACCAGCACCCAAATCAGCGCCAGCACCGTCTGTGCCCGGCGGGTGCCGTTTGACCAGAAGTAATCACGCACCCAGATCAGGCCGCGTCGTTTGCCGGCGTAGGCATCGCCAGCTGGGCTGGCAACGGTCGCACTCATAGAGGTCTCCTTGAGACTTGAGAAGGGGGCCGGCCACGTGAGCCGGTGCTGGCATGTGCGTTTCGCCCACCGCCCCGAACCTCTCTCTCAGACAGTCCTCAGTGCCCTAGGAGCGTGGACCGGAGAGTGCTCAGAAAGCTGCGGGCGACGCTGTGGGCGGACCGCGATCCGGCCATCCAGCACGAAGTGGCGCTGCCGCGGTGCGCTGGTCGAAGCTGATACCGCGCAGTAAGAGACCGGGCGATCGCACGACGCTTGCTCGCCTGCGCAGACGCACAAGTTCGAGCAGCAACCAACGAGCGCCGTGCAGCGAAGCCGCGAGCACGAAGCCGATCAGAAGGCCCGCCGGGACCGCCGACCACGTAGCGGTCGCGAGCGAACCAACAGACGCCTGGTCTTGCGCGATGCCGGCCGCATGGAAGCTTGCAACCGCAGCCAGGACTGTCGCGAGCACGAGCGAGCACAGCATCCACAAGCCGACAAAGCTCAGCGACCAGGCAGGACGTCGCACGCCTACCGCGAGCCCACGTCCGCTCTCACGCAACAGCCAGGCTGCGCCCGTCCCTGCCAATCCAAGTTCCCACAGCGAGCCGGCGCCGTGGAGGGCCGTTGCGAAAGCGGCGAGGTGCGCGATCAGGTAACGCAGCTCGTATGCCGCCACCGCCGCCGGCAGAAGTCGGACGAGGAGGGTCTTGCCTCCAGGCCGCAGCACGTGGCCGGGCACACCGAGAGCACGTGTTCGGCGCCGTTCGTTCTGTTGGATCGGAGTCGGCAAACCAGATGCAGGATATCTGCCGGCCGTGCTCACCAACTGCAGCCTCGCCCGTGACGAAAGTCTCGCTCCTGCGAGCTTTCGGCGGGGGCTTGGTCCTCCTTGGTGTGCCTCGTTGGCTTTAGACAGGCAAATCATGGGGTTCAAAAGACGCAAAAACCCCGCCTTTTTAGCGGGGTTTCCCGAAGCAGGGGAGACAGGACTC
>PLES01000126.1 GCA_003137075.1 Solirubrobacterales bacterium | reverse complement strand
CGCTGCGTGGCCAGCACCAGGTGGATGCCGACCGCGCGCGCCTTCTGCGCCAGGCGGATGATCGAGTCCTCGACGTCGGCGGGCGCGACCATCATCAGGTCAGCGAGCTCGTCGATCACGCAGAGGATGTAAGGCAGCTCCTGCTCACCGCGGCCGAGCCGCACCTTGTTCAGCTCAGGCAGCGAACGAGTCCGAGCCAGCGACATGATGCTGTAGCGCTGCTCCATCTCCTTGACGAGGTTCTGCAGGGCGTTGGCGGCCATCCGCGGGCTCGTGATCACCGGCGTCAGCAGGTGCGGGATCGACTCGTAGTGGTTGAGTTCCACCTGCTTGGGGTCGACCAGCACGAGCCGCACCTCTTTCGGGGTGGCGCGCAGCAGGATCGAGGCAAGCATCGCGTTGACACAGGCCGACTTGCCGGCACCGGTCGTGCCGGCAACAAGTAGGTGCGGCATCTTCGCGAGGTCGGCGCCGATCGCGCGGCCACCGATGTCCTTGCCGAGCCAGACGGTCAGCGGCGACCAGTCGGCCGGCGGCTCTTGGAAGACGTCGCCGAGGTGCACGATCCGCCGGCGCGCGTTGGGAACCTCGACGCCGACCGCCGTCTTCCCGGGGATCGGTGCGAGGATGCGGATGTCGGTCGCGGCAAGCGCATAGGCGAGGTCGTCCTTGAGGTTCGCGACCTTCGAAACCTTGATTCCGGGCGCGAGCCGGATCTCATAGCGGGTGATGTGCGGTCCGGCCACCTGCCCCACGACCTTGGCCTCGATCCCGAAGTGTCCAAGCGCCTCGACCAGCAGCTTCGCGGTCTGAGCCTGGCCGGCAGTGTCGGGCTTGGCGGCCTCACCGGTCGAGCGCACGAGCGTACGGGTCGAGGGCCGCCGCCAGACGAAGTCCGGGTCGTCAAGCACAGATGCGCGGTAGCGCCCCGCCGGCGTCAACTCACTGCTGTCGACTTCACGCTGCGGCCCGCTGTTCGGCAGGCTCGCCGCAGCTTCGCCTACCTCTTCGGCGTCGGGGTCGTCCGCATCGAACTCGCGCGGCTCCACAAGGTCGTCCGGGCTGATGTGATCGAAGAGGTCGTCCTCCTCCGTCGCTTCGATCTCGTCGTCCCCGTCAACGGTGGCAAAGCTGCGCTGACCGTTGACGTCCTCATAGAGCTCGACCGCGGGCTCGTCGTCGGTGACGGCATGAACCAGGAACTCGGTGGTGTCCTGCTCAGGCACGATGATCCGCGTGCCGCGGTCAAACGGGTCGCTATCGGGCGTGTAGGCCAGCGCGTCGGGGTGCACAGGGTCGAGGTCAATCTGGTCGCGCCGCAGTCGTGCCGCCCGGATCTCCGCGCGACGCGTGGCGCTGCCGCTCTCGCGGCGCCGCATTGCGGTCTGGGCGTGGTGGCGACTGCCGTTCAGGAACGATGCGAAGGTCGCGCCGCTGAGCAGGATCGCGGCGGCGATGAACAGGAAGACCGCCAGCAGGTCGGCCCCGGCGGCGGAAAGCAGATGGCCGGCCACCGCGAATTCGGCGCCGCCGAGCAGACCCCCGCGCGGCTTCAGCGTCGTTGCAGCCCAGACCGCGCCGTGCGGGGTGCGACCAGGGCCGATCCCGAGCGTGCCGGCCGCCAGGGCCAAGGCGCTGGCAACCGCAAGACATACGGTGCCGGCGCGTAGCGGCCTCACCGCCGGAGCGATGTCGGTGCCGCGTGCCAGGACGCGGCCACCGCCAAGCACGAAGGCGACCGGAACGAGGTAAGCGAGCTTGCCGATCAGCAGCTCGAGCGCGCTCAGGGCGCCATGCCCGAGCGTGCCTCCACCCCAGCCGGCGTAGAAGACACCACCAAGAAAAATGCCGACCGCGAGTATCGCGAGACCGATCACGTCGATCTGGTGCGGCTCCAGATCCCGGATGCCGCGCAGCGAAGGCCGGCTTGCGACAAGTGAGCGCGTCGCCCGCGTGGGCGGACGCCTAGCAGCCCCCCGTTTCGGCGTACTTACGCGTTTTGCAGGGAGTTTTGACGCTCGGGTACCCGCCGGCGCGCGCGTGCCGCCGGACTTGCTCCCCTTGGGGGCCGGCTTACGGGTCTTGCTTTGCGTTCTGGCTGCAGCCATATCCGAGCCTTATCTTTCGACCTGAAGCGGCCGGACCCTTCCCGGGAATCTGCTTTCGGTCCCTGCCAGACTGCTGAGATGCCCGCCGCTTCAAGCGCACCGGTCGTCGCCGTGCTGGCCGGTGGCCGCGGCGAGCGCATGGGCCGCGGTAAGCCCAACGCGCTACTGGCCGGGGAGCCGCTGATCGCCTATCCGCTGCGGGCCGCCAGAGCCGCCGGCCTCGAGGCGATTGTGATCGCCAAGGCGGCGACCGTCCTGCCCCCGCTTCAGCAGCCGATCATCTACGACGCACAGACGCTGCACCACCCACTGGCCGGCCTGCTTGCAGCGTTGCGGGAGCATGAGACCGTGATCGCGGTCGGATGCGACATGCCGTTCGTGTCCGGCGCGCTGCTGCGCTGGCTCGCCGTGCAGAGCGCCCCAGCGGTCTTCAGACGCCACGGCAACTTCCTGCAACCATTCCCGGCGCTGTACCTGAGTCGCGACATCGGTTCGCTGGAGGCCTCGATGCTCGCGCAGCGCTCGATGCGCGCGAGCATCGGGGCCTTGCGGCCGCAGATCCTCGACGAGCGCGAGCTTGACGAGTTCGGCGACCCCGCGCGGCTCTTCTTCAGCGTCAACACACCCACCGAGCTGCAGCTTGCCGAAGACTGGCTGGCGGCCCGGCGAACTGCAGCCGCGCACTAGGACCGGGAGCCGAGCCGCAGTGTCCGCCTCAGCCTTTGAGCCCACCCCGGGCGCGCTCAAGCAGATCGTCCGTGACGGCGAGCCGGACACCGTCGCGGTCGAGGAGCCGCTAGAGATCCGGGTCGACAACGAGNNNTAACACCGTCGTTGTGGCAGGCCCGCTGACGCGGCGGCTCGACAATCGGCGCTTCTATACCAGCTCATCCTGCGGGGTTTGCGGCAAGGGCGCGATTGAGGAGGTGGCCCTGCACGGGCCTGCGGTCGCCCCGGGCTGGCA
>PLES01000138.1 GCA_003137075.1 Solirubrobacterales bacterium | reverse complement strand
TCGGCAACAACGGCGCCGGGACCGGATTGATCAATGCGGCCGGGAAATATCTCTTTGGCAGCAATGGCAACAGCGGTGGCGGCGGCGGCAGCGGCGGCGGCGGCGGAAGCAGTGGCGGCGGCGGCCGCGGCGGCGGGTACACGGACCCTACCAACGCACAGCTTACCGGGACCGACCCGGGCTCCGCATACAACCCCGGCAGCAACTACCAGTTCGACCAGAACGGGAACATCATCGGCCAGGGGCCGGTAGGAGACGGCGGAGGCTTTATCGATTCGACTCCAACCCTTACCGGGGTAGGGTCCGACCCCAGCAGCTGGCTCACTGACTACAGCAGCGGCGCCGGCAGCGACGTCGCCAGCACCGGCAGCGACATCCTCGACAACGGGTTCGGGTTTTAACTATGGCTGACATCTCCGACAACGGCTCATTCAATCTCGGGCTCGCGAACATTGCCTCCCAGAACTACGGCAACACCGCGGTCACGAACAACGCGAACACCGCCGCCAACACCCAGGTCCAGCAGCAGCAGGGCCAGCAGATGGCGATGCAGAACAAGCTGATGGCGGCGCGTATGCCGCTGATCCTCTCGCAGCTGCACGACGAGTCCGTCGGTGCGGGCGACTCCTCCGGTGTCGGGAGCGGTGGTGGCAACGTAGCCTCCAGCCCGTCCGATAAATTGCAGGCCGCACAAGACAACTCCGGCTCCGCCGAGCCGGGCATCCTCAACCAGGACGCTATAGACCAGGCGTACCGCAACAAGTATTTTGTACCGCAGTACACGCCCCAAGAGATGAAGGCGCTCCAGCGCGCGTACCTCGTCGACCCCCAGGACCAGAACGGCATGGGCCCGAAGCGGGTACTGTCGATGATTGAGATGCGTAAGGCGTCGCAGACACAGGCCGCACAGCAAGACTCGCGTGATGACTTCGATGCGCTCCACGCGGTCACCGACGCACCCGACGGGCAGGCACTGAGCGTGCTTGAGCGCTCGCACCCCGAGACCGCCGCCGCCATCAAACAGAAATTCAAGAACGACCCCAACGAGGACCGTGACGAGGAGGACCAGGCGCGCCTCTTCGCTGCGCACGCCGCGGGCGCCGTCCACCAGTACACCGGCCGCAAAGCAGTGAAGGGTGACGACGGCGTCTACCGTGACGAGGAGACCGGGATCACGATCCCAGGCGTCGAGAAGGTCGGGCTCTCCACCGAGCAGTACCTAAAGTTTGCGCACGAGGCCCTGACCCCGTCCGTGGATGTACCGGACGGGTCCGGTGGCTCGATGAAGGTGACACCCTGGAAGGCTGCGCAGATCGGTGGCGCGAAGAACATGAACGGGCCCGAGGACTGGATTCAGATGCGCGCCTCGCAGAGGAACCTCCCCGGCGCCGCCTCCACCCTGAGCCCGAACAGCGCACAGAAACAAGAGTCGAAGGCGACGACCCAGTCGGCGCTCACGAAGGCGAAGGCGCAGCGCGCCGCCGCAGGCGCACCCGCTGACGGGAACGCGCCCGCGGCACCGAACGGTGTCGGCACCGCGCGGAACTCGCTCGGTCAGCCGGACCAGAAATTGACGGCGGCGCTACAGGACCCGAAGTACGACTACAAGCCTACGAACAACGGTGTCCCGTACATCCCGGGCCCGTTCAAGACCCCGCCCACGGCCGTGCTCGAAGACATGAAGAACCAGACCGCGGCACGGAACAGCCTCGCGAAGGACACGAACGACGGCGTCAAGGCAGCCTCCGCGGCCCTCACGATGTACCAGGCCGCGCAGGACATCCTGGCGAAGGGCCGGTACGATGGCGGCGCCTGGGACGAGAAGCTGTCCCGTGAGGCCGGCAAGTACCTCCCCGTCGGCTTCCAGAACGCCGCGAAGACCGGCGACTACCAGGAGCTGGTGAAGATGCTCGGGACCGCGGCCCTGCAGTCGGGTAAGGGGATCTTCGCGAAGATGACGCAGATGGAAGCGAAGATGATGACGAAGGAGCTGTCGCCTTCCCCGGGTATGCAGCCCGAGGCGTTACGTGATATGATAGCGAAGGGGTCCAGCATGGCACAGTACAGCCTGGACTCCGCGAAGCGTGTCCCGAAGTACCTGAAGGCGGGTATGGATGCGAACCAGTTCCCGAGCTGGAACCAGGAGCACTTCCCGCAGGAGACCGAGACCCAGCCGACCCCGGCGAAGCCGAACGCGGCGGGCACGGAGCCGCCTAAGTATTCTGATGACCAGGTGAGAATGTACATGCAGAAGTATGGGCTGAAGGACGAGGCGGCGACGCGTAAGGCGCTAGGTCTGTAATGGCTGACGTAGACATCAGCGGGATGCCGGAACCGAAGGATATCGGGCTGGACCCGGCCGCGCAGGGTGACCCCACGGCGGACATGCCGCACCCGTCAACCATCGGGCTCCAGCCCCCGCCGGACCCGCGTACGAACCCGTTCGACCCCTTCAACCCCGCGCAGCACCCGATCCTCGCTATGGCTCACGCGGTGGCGACCGACCCCGAGGCGCGCTCCGCGCTTACCGGCATCCCGAAGGTGCTCGCGGAGGCGAACCCGGTAACGCCCCGTGTCGCGTTCGCCGCGGGCCGCGTGGGTGCGATCAGCGGGAGCGTGGGCGCCGCCCTCGACTCCGCCGCGGGCCGCCCCGACGCCGCGTCCGCGGACCTTGAGGAAGGTAACCGGCGCGCCAAGGAGTGGTCGGACAACATCTACAAGTTCGCGGGGTACGTGCCCAGCAAGCTGGCGACCAAGGAAGGCAACGAGTTCGCTGACACGGCCCTCTCGGCGCCCGGTAAGGCGCTCGACGCGGTCGCGGGCACCGCCGCCCCGGTGGCGGACCTACTCACCAGCGACGTCGACATCGCCTACGATGACCAGGGTAACCCGATAGCGGGCCCGGGCGGGGTCACCCACAACCTTAGCCAACGTCAACTGGAAAACATCTCGGACACAGCGAAGGATGTGCTGGGCGGCTTCGCGGCGGTGGGTGGCGTCCCCGACGTCAAGGGAAGCACCCGCTCCCTCGGGAGGGTCACCAACGCCGCCCGCACCGCGCTCCTGGATAGGGGTATCGTCAAGCCTACCCCGGCGGAGATCGAGGCGGGCTACGTCCCGAAACCAAAGAAAACGAAGCCGGCGGACACCTCCGCAGCTACCCCGGTGGCGCCGGACGTGGGTGAGCCGGTCACGGCGGAGACCCTCCGCGCGCAGCCGAACCCGATACCTCCCCCTGAGGGGACCCCCGCCCACGAGGCGCAGCGACCCCCAGCGCAGCCGGACAACGGCGCCGGCACGATGCCGTACGGTCACGAGACAAACCCCGTCACGCCCCCTACGGAGGCCCCTGAGCTGGGGAACCAGCCACAGGATATGAGCCTCGACCCGCAGGCGCGGGCGGCGGAGCGGGCACGTATTGCGGCGGAGCGGGCCAAGCAGATCGGTCTCACGGGTGAGCTGGAGCCGGAGCCGGTCCCGGCGAACGCTGCCGCGGTGGAGGGCGCCGCCAAGAAACGGGACGCGATGACGGACGAGGAGCGCGCCGCCTACGACCAGGCGAACTTCATCCCGACCACCGGGGAGACCGCGGAGGAGCTCCAGGCGCGACTGAATGCGGAGGCGGACGCGCGCGGCCGTACCGGCGGCTCACGGGAGACACCCCCGGCGGTGCCGTCGGATCGGGTCACCTCCAGACCCTCACGCTTCGGTGGCAGCCAGTCCGGCGCCACCCGACTCTTCCCCGAGGATGACGGGGAAGGTAGCCGTCTCCCGCTCTTCGCTCCCCCGACCAAGGATGGGCCGCAGGAGACCCCGGCCCCGGAGCAGCAGGCAGAGCGCGCCGGGCACCTCGACAAACTCGACAACCTGTCGGGGCGCCTGCTACCAAACCGCCGCATCTCGGCGCTGACCGGCGACTACAACGCGACCGGGGACGACTTCCAAACCAAAGAAGTCGAGCCGGCCGGCGGCCCGATGAAGACGCAGATCGCGTCCGAGAACAAGGCCCTCCACGCCGCGGCCGAGAACACCCACCAGGGGACCGGCTCCCAGTTCGCGAACAGCGTCGACCCGCAGACGGTGAGCAACCGCGGGCGCGTGATACGGAACGCGGTCAACGCGATCCAGAAACACTTCGAGGACGCCACCGACGGGTTCTATAACGTCGCCCGCGAGCAGAACCAGGGGCGCCCGATCCCGAAGCTGTCGCGCGTTGAGGCGTACCTGAACGATGACTCGAACTTCGCGAACGACGCAGAGATCGGATTGCAGAAGGCGGCGCAGGCTAGACTGAAGCGCCTCTGGTCGACCGGTGACCCGGACAGGGGTGTCCCGCCCGGGAGCGTCAACGCGGCCGAACGCTTACGCGAGTTTCTGAACGAGAAGGGCAAGAACCCGAGCGCGATGGGTGTCGCGGGCGACCTCAAGAGGCACCTCGACGAGGACGTCGCCGAGCACGGCGGCCCGGGGATGTTCGCCGCCGCCCGCAACATGCGCCGCCACCAGTACCAGATGCTGGAGGAGCCCACCGGCATCAAGAAGCTGCTGGCACCCTCCGACAGCCAGGGGATCAACCACGCGATCCCGACGGAGAAGGTGGCGGACTACGTCGCCGACCTACCGAAGGACCAGCACGACCACGTCCTGAACGTGCTCCGCGCGGGCGCGCACCTGTCCCCGGAGATCGCGGAGGCGAGCGCCGCCGCGATGCGCGAGCTGCAGGCGCACGTCGTGAGCCGCATCCACGACGCCGCAACGAACAAGTCCGACGGGAGCTGGAACGCGCGCACGTTCCACAACGCCGCCGCCGGGTACGGCCCGAAGCTGCCCTCACTCTTCAAGGACAACCCTAAAGTAGTCGAGAACCTGCAGACACTGAGCCGCGCCGGGAACGTCCTGAAGATGGACAAGCACTACCCGGGCGCGGGCGCGCAGATCGAGCGAACCGGTATGGCGGGTCACGCGCTGGAGGCCGGCGGCAAGATAGCCGCCAGCGTTGCGCACGAGATCCCATTCGTCGGTAGGTTAGTGGGCCGCGCCATCGAGTCAGGCGTCGAGGGCGCTGGGGGTAGGCTATCGGAGGCGTCCCGTGCGAGGGAAACCGCGAAGCGATTCGTAGACCGGAACGGGAAGTCCCGGGGCTCGGTGCAGCTCTTCAACGACAACGACCTGAACCAGGGCCGGGACAGGGACACCTTCCACGGGAAGACCGTGGAGCGGAACCCGCGCTCAGAGTTTAATGCGAACTCGCGTATGGCCGGCGGCCCGCGCCTGACACCGGAGCAGCAGAGCATCATCGACAAGCTGGGCGGCCGGCCGCTCGGTGAGAGGGTCGGTGGCGGGAAGCAGCGGGGCGCGGTCGGTGAGCCGAGCCAGCGGGATGCGATCACGCACAAGAGCGCGGAGCGTGAGGACGGTACCGTCAGCCACCTGTACGGCGTACCGGAGAAGGGTGGCGGACTAGGGGCTACTGAGTATCCAGACCGTGGCGTTACCCAGGTGATGACGTCGAACGTGAACAACAAAGGGCAGGGCTGGGGGACGCGTATGCTACAGCGCGCCGCCGATGACGCGCACGCTCGTGGTCAGGTTCTACACAGCGACGCTCAGGTGTCCGACGGGCAGGCAGGGGCCTACAGCAACCTCAAGAAGCTGGGGTACGACGTCAGAACGAAACCGAACGATCACGTTCAGGGCGAATACAAGGCGGTGGGTGACCACGTCTTCGAGGTACGCCCCGGCGCGAGCAACAAGCAGTCGCTCGGTGAGCGGATGGGCGGTAAGCAGCGCGGTGCGGTAGGAGATACCGTCTCAGGAGATGATGTTGTAAAGCATGTGATGAAGGTTCACTATCCTGAAGAGAGGACTCTCGCTACAAAAGACCCTAAGCAGCGTGAGCGAGACGTGCGGGAACTTCTCGGCCCTGACTCGAATAGCAGCTACAGGCGTGTGGAGTATCCACTAGATAGGATTCACAACGATACGCCGATAAGTTCGGGCGTGATAGACCGCTACGCGAAACTTAAAACCCCGTACCCAGCCATAGTGATGAACAAAGCTGGAGAGGTGCGGGACGGGAACCATAGAATAGAAGCCGCCAGGAAGCGTGGAGATGAAACCATCCCAGCGTACGTTCCGATAGGTCACCGTATACCTGGCGAGCGCGGCTCCGTCAGGGTGATGGATGACGAGGAGGCGCCGCGCTCCGAGGAAGAGGGCTCGCAGCTCAACATCGGTCTGCACCAGGGGCAGGAGGGTGACAAGAACTTCCGGAAGATGTCGAAGCAGGAGGCGCAGGCCGCCGTAGAGTCGACCGGGGCCAAGGTCACGAAGAACACGGTCCTGACACCGAAGCAGCACGGCGTCTATAAGCCCACCTCGGTGATCAGCACCGACCGGCCCCTCACCGACAACGAGATGCAGCGGGTGCTCGCGAAGACGAAGCAGTCCGCGATCCCGCAGCGGACCGGCCAGGGCGACGAATCTATGCACGTCGCCCCGGGCCACGAGGAGACCGCGAAGAAAGAGGGCTGGGACTCGTTCAACCCCGACTACTTCCGTGAGCACGACGGGCGCACGATGTCCGACGCCATGAAGAACCCGTCGGCCCCGAACCCGTACCCGCCGCACCCTGACGCGACCGTGAAGGACCCTGTCCGCTCCGCGTTCCCGGGCATCTATGATGACCCGAAGGAGATCATGGCGAGGCTCGGTCCCGGTCAGCCTGAGTCGCCGCACCTCAAGGAAATCTTCGGGAAGACCCGGAAGGATCTGCACGACGACGCCATAGCGCGGGGTGACGTTGAGCCGAAGACGCCGATCCCTGGCATCACACAGAAAGGTAAGGGCTCCGCGCACGCGCAGCAGGTGAAGACACCGGAGAACGCGGAGCGCATCCGGAACATCATCCAGGCGTACAAGGAGCACGACCCCTCCGGCTACCACGGGATGGTGGGGTGGTATGAGATGGACCCGATGTACCACTCCATCAAGAAGATTTTGGGCGGGAGCAAGGACGCCGCGGACAAGGTCTTCCACACCCTTAACAGCCTCACCGCGTACGCGTCACCGATGTCGGACGTGGGGACGGAGATCAAGCGCGGGACCGCCGCCGCGACGATGGCGGCCGAGGGTAACTTCGACACGTTCGCCAAGCAGGGTAACCTCCCACAGGGCAAGGCCCCCGCGGCACTGAAGGCGCAGAACTTCGAGCTGGGGAACGCGGGGACTATGGCGCACGGGTCACAGGTACCGGCGATGGGTCGGTTCCTTGAGACTGGGCAGGAGGCGAACGCGGTCAAGACCGGTACCTACCGCCGCTCGTCCGACGCACCCTCACGCACCGGGAGCGAGCACCAGAACACGCAGCCGGTCGGTGACTCACACTGGTCGCGCGGTGTAGGGCTGGCCGACGTACGTGGCGCGAAGGGTTTCGAGGGCTCCGCTGACGGGCCAGAGATGAAGGTCCTCGGGAAGTGGTTCCACGACGAGGTCGCGCGCCACCCCGACACCAACCTCCCCTCAACCTCCGCCCAGGCGGTGCAGTGGGGTGCCCTCAGCAAGGAGACCGGCGTCGGCTCACCGATAGGTGCACCGAAGCTGGAGATATGGGCCGACATGATCGCCGACGCGGCGAAACGGGAAGGCATCCCCCCGAAAGAAATGTGGACGAGAATCGTTAAGAGGTTAGCAAAATGAGCAACACCAAGGGGCCCCAGCCGACTGTTCCGACGGGCCCGACACAGAACAAGCCGATACCGCCCACCGAGGTCGGTGACATGGAGAGTTTCCATCGTCTCGCGACATCGGGCGCGCTCTCTGACATGCTCTTCAAGCTGGGTGGGACCAGGAAGAAATAATGGCAACCGGTCAACTGTTTTATGATCCCGTCGCGCGCCCGCTGTCGTCCACCGGGACATCGCTCCCGAACGGGTACTATAACTTTTACGTGAGCGGGACCACGAACGCGGCGACGGTCTACCAGGACGCGGCGCTCTCGCTCCCGTTCCCGGCCGCGTCCCTGAACGGCTCCAGCGCGCTCTACTCCGTGATCCAGGCGGACGGTACCGGAGCGATGCCCCCGATCTTCCTGAACCCGGAGACGATCTACCGGGTGCAGCTCTACAGCTCCACCTGGAGCCTGATCGAGGACGTCGACCCCTACGTGCCCTCGATGCCCACCACCGGGAACGGGCAGGTGCAGATCGATACCCAGGGTGAGATGACGATCAACGCCCCCACACCGGGCGGGACGGGTGTCACCCTCACCGTGAACGCGCGCTCCAGCGGGACCGCGCTAGAGCTGGTGGGTGCGGCGTTTGGCTCACCAACAATTATGGCGAACATGACCGTCGTCGCCGGATCGCAGACCGCGACGTTCACGGCAACGAACAAACCCGGGTCGGGTACGACTGCACCCAGCAAATGGTTGCCAATCACGGCCGACGGCGCGACCTACTACATCCCGCTGTGGCAGTAGCGTGAGCTATCCTACCGTAACCGGCGACGCCGTCGAGGGTGTACCGTACCGGGAGGCGCAGTCGTGCCTCGGGCCCGCCTACGCGTTGGCTACCTACAAGTTTTTCTTGACGGGAACCGCAACCCCCGCCAACGTCTACCAGGACGGAGCGCTCACGACACCGTTCCCGATCACCGGGTTCGTGACCGCGGACAGCTACGGGCGCTTCCCGCCGATCTACCTCGACACCTCCGTCATCTACCGGGTGCAGTTCTACGATACCACCAACACGCTCCGGTGGACTGTGGACCCCTACACCGCGCTCCTCGCGACGGTTGGCACATCTTCAAAGTCACCGTACGGTGTGAACATCGCGACGACGGGCGAGGTGACTATCCCCGCCCCGGCCACGGGCGGCACCGGGGTCTCGCTCACCCTCAAGGCGGGGACGCTGGGGATCACCCCGCTCAGGATCGCGGGGACGCTGCCCGGGAACTCCGCGCTGATCGTGAACAACTCGGCTACGACGGGCACGCAAACCGCGACGTTTGCTTCTAGTACGAAGCCGGGGACGCAGGCGAGCGCACCCGCTGGCTGGCTACCAATCACCTGCGACGGTGTCCAGTACTACACACCGATCTGGCACGGGAACCCGTTCACGCCATACGCGGCTAGCCCGTCCGCGCTCGGTGAGGCTATAATAGCGAACTCCGTCACCTTCACCGGTAGGNNACGCGACACCGAGCAACTGGTACTCGCCGTCATCGAACAACATCGGTGCCAACTACGACATCCAGATAACGAAAACCAGCGGCCTCTCTGGTGTAGTGTTCAGTATCGGCGGGACGCAGACAAACATAGGCTCCGGCGGCCTAACGATCACCAACAACGCCGCCGCATCCGTCAGCGGAACCTACAACCTGCTACTGCACAATACCTCCACCGTTGTCGCGAGCGGCACGATCACGCTCTCTGGGGGCGGTGGGGTGCAGCAGCCAACCATCAACGGTGTAAGTTTTTGGGGTTTAAACGGCGACGGTACCGCGACACTGGGCGGCGTCGCTACAACAAACTGGTACACACCAACGACACCTAGCGTTGGCGCTGGCTACTGGATCTATATCACGCAAACCGGGGGCACCCCTGGATTTAGTTTCAGCCCCGTCAATGTTTGGGCAAACATCGGGACCGGGACCGGGGGAGGGATCGGTGTGGTGGGCGGGGCCGGCAGCTTCACTATTACTGGCACGTATCAGATAGCGAGCGACTCCGGGGGCGCGCACGTACTCAGTAGCGGAAACATCACCCTTAGCTCCGTCAGCCCGGTGCAGTCTGCTAACTACAGCGGATCGATGCCGCTGGTGTTGTCAGGTAACGGGGCAGCGACCGTAGGCGGCTCCGCGGCGGGGGGCTGGTACTCACCGAACTCAACTAACGCTGGCTCTGGGTACTACATTAACATCACCCGCACGAGCGGCACCGCGGGCGTCAACTTCTCGGCGGCGCAGGGCTCATGGACAAATATCACCAACAGCGGGCTGACCGTAGGCATGTCCGGGTACACGGGTGACGTTGGTACTGTCACCGTCGGCGGCACATACCAGATCTCCAGCAGCAACACAGGTACGCCGGTCCTAGGGTCCGGAACTATCTCCTTAAGTGCCGCCGCTGGCACCGTGATACACGTCTACACGAGCGCGGTCACGAACGCGACCGAGACCATCCCCACCGGCACCACGAACGTCTACTGCGAGGTGTTTGGGGGTGGCGGCGGCGGCGGCGGCGGGAACCAGCACCCGAATCCGGTAATCGTCTACACAGGTGGTACGGGCGGATGCGGCGGATTAGCGTATAGTGTATACACGTCGGCCGCCCTCGGTGGGGCGGGTAATACGTTCAAGTACACCGTACCCTCGGGCGGCGCGGGCGGCGCCGGGGGGGCCACGGGCTCCACAGGTGGCGCTGGCTCCATCACAGCCGGGAGCGTCACAGGCTTCACCACCATGACCGGGAACGGCGGCGTCGGCGGCACGGGTGCCTCGGTAGTGGGTAACGGACCCGGCGGAGCGGGTGGTACAGGCGTTGGTGGGAACAACACGAACAACCCGGGCCCCACCGGGTCTACCGCGGGTACGTCGGGCAAGATAAGCGGGGACGGTAGCCCCTACGGTGGCGGCGCTACCGGCGGGTCGGGTAGTGGCGTCAGCGGCAGCACAGGGAAGTCTGGTGCCGCCGTTTTCTACTACACGTAGGCATCATGGGCAACAAACCAACGGTCTCCAAATTAGCTGACAAGTACCAGACATACCCGACCGCGCAGGCGGCGGCGGTCGCGGCGCTGCGCGGTATCAGTGACCAGAAGAACGAGTTCGGGGGCGGTGTGCTCTACAACAAGGAGCAGAACGTGTACGCGCCCACGGAAGCCGTAGGGCAGGGCGACGGCGCCCACTT
Source organism: Solirubrobacterales bacterium (assembly GCA_003137075.1). Taxonomy (GTDB): domain Bacteria; phylum Actinomycetota; class Thermoleophilia; order Solirubrobacterales; family Solirubrobacteraceae; genus Palsa-465. The sequence goes on along the minus strand of PLES01000138.1, from coordinate 2,824 downwards.
CGCTGCGGCGGTCGGGGTCCCCAAGGGGTGGCAGCTCCACTCGACCTACCACACCCACCCGGCGGGAGAGGAGCGCTCGACACAGTTCTCGCCGAACGACATCGACACCGCGGCCCAGCTGAAGGCGCCGAGCTACGTGCTCGCCCGGAAGGATGACAAGATCCGAATGTTCGACCCCGCTACCTCAAAGGTGCAGAAGGACCCGGGCCCGGGGTCACTGGTGGGCGGAATTAAATACTCGAACGGTAGCCTGGTGGACGAGATGCCGCCGGCACCAGACGCTGACGCTGCCCCAGCACCCTCCGCTGGCGCGGCGCCGGCCACCGCCACCACGACACCGGTCACCGGGAGCCGGATCACCATGAAAGACTTCGCGTCCCGGCACCGGGCGCAGACAACAAAGTACAAGCACCGCGTCATCCACATCAGAACCAAATAAAAAGCGGGGCGCCGTAGCGCCCCGAAGTCTCCTCACCCTCACCGCTCAAGTGTGCTGCGTGTGCCCGCTTAAGGACACCCGCAAATTCTTTACCGGCGCGACGCCGGTCAGCTGCACCAGCTGGATCTCGACCCCCCACTTCCAGCCACGCTTCCGGCACGCCGCCGTCAGCGCCTCCACCATGTTCCCGTGGATGATGTCGACCCAGGTCACGTTGCTCAGCTCGGTACCGATGGCGCCCGCGCAGCTGTCGGAGATCGCGTCCTTCAGGTCCTGCACATCGAGGATCGCCTTCCTGACGTCAGAAATCCTGTAGGTGACCACCGCATCGAACCCGATGGCTGTCCCGTCCGCGGTCGTCGTCGCGAGACCGGTGAGGCGCTCCGTGCGCGGGACGACGTGCTCCTCGATCACCTCGTCAATGAGCGGGATCTTCCAGTACCACTTCCCGCCGTCGAGCACCCGCAGGAATGCACCCATCCGCAGCTGGACCCCGCCCGCGAAGGGCATCATAATCTTCACCGGGAGCAGCTCGTGTCCCAGGCTCTGCAGGATCTCCAGCAGCTTGTCGAACATCAGGAGCACCCGCACCCGCAGAAATTCACCGTACCGGGGGCCGAAGGTTTCTCCGTACAGTATGATTTCCCGCACCCGATGCACACGCGCTCGTACTGCTTAGGGTTATCCCGGTTCAGCTCGAACGGGAAGTCGCTGTTGTAGAGCACCGTCGACCCCTTCAGGGGCTCAGTCTCCGGCAACCGCGCACCGGGGGCCAGGGGCGCTCCGCCGTACTTCTCGTGCAGCTCCTGCGAGAGGAGGCACGCGCGCCAGACGAGCTGGCTCGCCTCGGTGAGCAGCGCCGCGACCTGAGCCTCTCGGGTCGGGTGCGCGTCAGCCCACTCAAGGCCGCCATCAACGCGCTTGATCGCCGCCTCGATGTCAGCCACATCCACCAGGTGCCGCACGATGCAGTCGGCGTGGTCGTTGCTCTTGCCGCGCGCGTGATGTAGGGGCTCCCCGGGGTTATGCTTGTCGTTCCCCTGCTTCGAGATCCGCGCCATACCAGCGAGCGCGGCGGGCGCGTACTTGAGGACGCCAGAGAACATCGGGATCTCCTTGCGCTCGTTGCTGTCCGTCGGTAGGGTCATGCTCACTTTGTCACCTCGGTGTTTTGAAATTTCAAGCCGTTAAAAAAACGGCGGATGATGTACTGGCGGGCGATGCTGATCACCGTGAACACGAGACCGATCTCCAGGTTCTTCACCACCGTGAGCGACTTGAACCCGAACAGCGGCAGGATCAGGATGTTCGCCGTGAAGTTGATCGTGTACCCCACCAGCAGGTTCAGCGCAACCTCGACCGCGCTACCTAGCTTTGTCTGTGCCATACCCTACTCCACACTGCAGCGGTGGCGGCTGTTCGCCGGGAGCGTCAGCTCGATTTTCACGCACTCGTACTCAGACTGGTACACCTCCCGGTGGATCACCTGAGCGTGGTGGGGGTGTATGATCCACCAGATTAATACGTATCTCATTCTCTACCTCCGCGGGACAAATGTGCCCCTAGCTACTTCGCCATCCTTCACGCTGTACGTCATCGAGCTGGCCTGCCTCGTCGAGAGCCACCCGTACCGCGCCGCGTAGGCGTCTGCCGCCGCCAGCGTCGGGTGCTGCACCAGCTTAATTCCAGGGTACTCCTTTTCATCGACATGATGCAAGTGCCCCATGTGAATGTAGCGGTACTCGGTCTTCCCCCACGCCTCGGGGTACTTCGCCGCGAAGAGCAGCGGCAGCTGCGGCTTCTTCCCGAGGTGCCCGTGATGGAAACCCAGGAACGTCTTCCCGTGCTGGTACATTACGTACGGGTTCGGCGACTTCTCGACCGTCACGCGCGTATTGTTGAGGTACAGCTGCGCGAACATGATCCGGAGCCACACCGAGCCGGCGGGGTCGTGGTTGCCCTCGTGCATGTAGACCTGGACACGCTCATGCTTCGTGAGAGCGTGCTCGATCACGCGCCGGAGGATGCGGACCGCAACCTCCACCACCTTCTGGTAGCGGGAGTCTGCGTCAAGGAGGTGCTTCGAGGCGGGCGTCAGCGGCTGCAGTGAATCGAAGTGCAGGAAGTCGCCGAGCTGGTTCAGGATGCCGGTGTGCGCGTCCGGTGCGTTCTCGATCAGCCGCGCGAGGCTCTCTACCAGGCAGCTCTCGGCTATCGTGAGGTCCCAATCCTCGCCGGCCTCTTTGTCCCACGCCAGCATCCCGACGTGGCAGTCGGTCAACGTGAACAGGTTCAGGAGCCCGAGGTCCAGGTTCTTTGTCTTCAATCTGACCGGTAGCAACGGCTTCAGGTTCGTACACATCGCCTCGAACGCCGCCTGCTGCG